>NZ_ASSJ01000006.1 GCF_000473895.1 Rubidibacter lacunae KORDI 51-2
TTTGGACATAGATCGCGTATCGATCTCTCAACCTGCAGCGTTGCATGGGCGCGCGCGATTGCCTCTTTTGTTGCCACAATCTGGTCGACTCGCTGTTGCGTGAAGACCACTTGAGTGCGAACGCGATCGAAGCAGAGCGGGAACGGCAGGTGGTGGATTGGTACCACCGTCCAATTTTTTACCCATCCGACCCTGCCTGACCGAGATAATATCCCGTGACGTCCGATCGCCCAGCTGCTTGCCGAGTGCGAGTGCTCCGGCTTCACGAGTGGGACTCGCCAAAGAGAACCAGCGAACAGGTCAGCTCCTCGAGCAAGCGCGCGGTGACGTCGCTGACGGCCAAACCCCCTGCCGTCCGCCGTCTCAGAGAGCGCAAAATTACCAAGTCGAACGACCGCGCCGCCGCAATGATTGCCTCGGCAATGTTGTCGTGGGCGAGCGTCACGATTTCCGCTGCAACCTGCGGTCCGCCTGCGGCCAACAAGCCTTTGAGATCGCGCTCGAAGCCAGCCATTTGCGCCGGCAGCATGCGTCGATCGGCCACGTGGAGGAAGGTCACTGAGGACTGATGTGTATCGGCAAATAACTGTGCGAACCGCACTACGAGCCGTGCTTGCACCGTGAAGTTTTTGATCGGTACCAGAATCCGCTGCAGGCGAACTGGCTCGTCTAGCAAGCGCGTAACTGCCACCGGACAATGCGACGCCCAAAACACGTTATCGATCAGATTGCCGAACAACCGCGCCCGCAGCCCGACAGCCGTGTCGCTCCATCCCATTACGACCAAGCTAGCCTGTTGTTCGCGCGCCGCACGGCTGATGCCCTCAGCAATGTCGTCGTCAATACGCAACACCGATGTAACCTCGACTCCGAACTCCTGTCCCAAATCCTCCGCCCTTGCCAAGAGGCGATCGCCGCGGATGAGGGTGTCATTTAACTGCGGTTCGTCCATATGCACGTGGGCTTGCGCGATCGTGAGGGCAACGACCCGCCCGCTTTCGTGGCGGGCGAGGAGCGATGCCATTTCGATCAAATACCGCTCCGTCAGTGGATTGCTGACCGGGACGACCACGGAGAACGTAGGGGTTGCCAGCTGCTCGTCGCTGCGATTGAGTTCCCGCTCTACCCGCTCCCACCAGGGGATGGAATCGTCAGTATCAATCTCATCTTCGGGGTCAACTAACGGTAGCTGTCTGGCGAAACGTTCGGTCAGCAGCGGTCCGACCAGGGACGTGACCAACATCAGTACGAGGATCGCGTTAAACACCTGCGAGTCGATCAATCCTGCCTGCAGTCCTGCGAGCGCGGCTGCGAGTGTTGCCGCCACCTGAGGGAGCGATAGCGACCACATTGTTAGCGTTTCCACCCAGCTGTAGCGATAGAGCAGCTTCGCGATCGCCGCTGCCACCAGCTTGGCTCCAAAGACACCGCCAACAATCGCCAGCGTCAGCCAGAGAGCAGAGTCTAGCGTCTCGATAAACACATCGACATCAAGCAACAAACCCATACCAACGAAAAAGAACGGGATGAATAGCGTACTGCCTACAAACTCGATTTTTTCCTCGACCGGACTGCGATCGACGACGTCATTCACCGCCAAACCGGCAAGGAACGCGCCGACGATCTTGTCCACGTCCAGTAACTGCGCGCCGACTGCTGACAGGAATACCGCTAGCAAAACAAACAAAAACTGATTGCCCTGCTCGTCGCCCGTTCGCCGAAAAAACTCCTTTCCCGCCCAATCGATGCCAAATAGGACGGCAATCACGTAGAGGGCTAGACCGCTTAGCTGACCGCTTAGGCTCACGGCGGAAAACTCGCCGGCATGAACGGTTACGCAAATCGCCAATACTAGTAATGCGGCGATATCGGTAAAAATGGTTGCTCCGATCGTTACCGTAATGGCTTCATTCCGCGTGACACCCAAACGCGTGACGATCGGATAAGCCAGTAGCGTGTGGGAAGCTATCAACGAGCCGATGAGCACTGACGCAGTCCACCCAAACCCAAAGCCGCGCCCGACGGCAATGCCAACCAACATCGGGACCAAAAATGTGGTCAAGCCGAACCCGAAGGAGCGCCACTTCTTTTTGCGAAACTCTGATAAGTCGATTTCCAAACCCGCCACGAACATCAGATAGATCTTTCCAATGTCCGATAACAGCGCGATCGTCTCGGCTTGGGGGTCGAGCAGGCGCAATCCGCCAGGACCTAAGATGACCCCTGCAACCAATAACCCGACCAACCCCGGAAGGCGCAGGCGCTCGAACAAAGGCGGAATGGTCAAGCTGACCAGCAGCAGGATCGTGAAGGCAATCAGCGGACTGTCCGGAACGGCACTGAGCAGTCGGTCGAGAGTCATGGGCGTCCGCGCCAGGTTATGTCTAGGGTCGGCTTCCAGCGTACAGTAGCAACGACATCCAGTTGTTGTAATTGCCGCGTTCGGAGCGATTGCGGCACAAATTCGCTCCTGGTGATGTCGGAACCTTCAAGGTAGCCATACCCTTACACTCATCGCAGACGCGTTACGGTTAAGTCGCGCAACAGTTAAGGTCATGCAGACAAGCAGTCTAATCGGGCTCTTCTTGACGATCGCAGGACTGGTGGCGACCTCTGCGTTGGCAGAGGCAAACGCTGTTCCCGACGCGCAGCAAGTCGCTCAGAGCCGCAAGCTTGATAGCAACGCAATTGGCATCCACAGCATCGAACTCAACCGGGCGAAAAACCTTGCGCGGCAAGCTGCAGAGCGATTCAATGGGGGCTTAAGCAATTACCGCGCCGAACCCGTCATGCACGGCGATCCCCTAACAGCGTCCTTCCTTGTCGGCGACGATCGCCAAGCGGTTACCTTTACGTTCCGCGGTTACCGCCCGCGCCAAGACGGGGCAATTAAGTACGTTTTTGAGAGTGTCGTGCGCGTGGATTTGCCCTCGGGCGAAACGGACATGCTCTACAACGGGCCCATCCGCGACGACGCTTCTTGAAACAGCTCTCGCTTACCCGGCCCCTGCATTTGGCAGTAGCGGAAAGAAATGCCCGACCGGACCGTTACCCCTGCCGATGTCGAGGGCGTGTTTTAGGGCTGTCGTAACATAAGATTTTGCCGCCCGGACTGCTGTCAGGGGCTCATAACCGCGCGCGAAGTTGGCCGCGATCGCAGCCGACAGCGTACAGCCAGTACCGTGGTTGTTGCGCGTCGGTACGACTGGAGCTTGCAAGACCTCAAAGCGATCGCCATCGAACCATACGTCGGTGCCCCGGAGCGCGCCAGGCATACCTCCGCCTTTGACCAGCACCGCCCGCGGACCGAAAGCGTGGATGAGCTTGGCCGCTTGCTGCATGTCACCCAGGGTTTTCAACTCCATACCACACAGCAATTGTGCTTCGTACCGATTGGGCGTCACCACCGCGGCCAGCGGCACAAGGAGATCGCGCAGACAGGCGATCGCATCATCGGCCAGCAGCTGATGGCCCGCCCGTGAAACCATGACCGGATCGACCACCAGCGGTGCGATCGCCCATTGCTCCACCTGGGTAACAACGGTTGCGATGATGTCGCGATTCAGCAACATGCCGGTTTTCGCTGCTTGCACGCCAATATCTTCGACAATTGCCACAACCTGCGCTGCTACTGCTGCAGGTGGGAGCGCGTCCACCCGCGTGACGCCCAGAGTATTTTGCGCGGTCGTGCAAGTCAACACACTCGTTCCGTGAACGCAGTGGAATGCGAATGTTCGCAGGTCTGCTTGAATGCCCGCACCACCGCCACTGTCGGATCCTGCGATTGTGAGAGCTACTTCAACCACTCGTGCTTCCTATTGCCGGCCGGGCCGACGCCGGCGCAAGAAATCTGGAATGTCCAATTCCCCTTTTGACGGAGCGTCCCGAACGCTTGGTCTAGGAGTTGGCGCGGCAGCTGACTGAGACCTTTGCGTTTCGGAGGTTGATCGTGCGGTCTGCCGAGCAGCATCACCGTCTCCTGCAGCACCGGCAAACCCCGTCGCGATCGCCGTGATCCGAACCTCTCCCTGCAGTTTGTCGTCGAGCACCGCGCCGAAGATGATATTCGCCTCCGGATCGACTGCATCGTAGACAATTTCTGCCGCCGCATTGACTTCGTGCAAAGTCAAGTCACTGCCGCCTGTGATGTTGAATACAACACCTTGAGCTCCCGAGATCGACGACTCCAGCAAGGGGGATGCAATTGCTGCTTGAGCAGCATCCACAGCACGCGACTTCCCGGAACCGATACCGATGCCCATCAACGCCGACCCGGCATCAGCCATTATCGAGCGCACGTCAGCAAAATCGACATTGATCAAACCCGGAATCGTGATAATGTCAGAAATACCTTGAACGCCCTGACGCAGTACGTCATCTGCCAGTCGGAAAGCCTCCTGCAACGGAGTGGGCTCCGAGGCTACGACTAACAGCTTGTCGTTCGGGATGGCGATGAGGGTATCGACTCGCGTCTGTAACTCGCGAACGCCGTCTTCAGCTTGCCGGGCGCGACGCCGGCCCTCGAATGAAAACGGGCGCGTTACCACGCCAACCGTCAGGCAGCCCAATTCTTTGGCAATTTCGGCTACCACGGACGCACCGCCCGTACCGGTCCCCCCACCCATTCCTGCTGTAATAAACGCCAAGTCGGTATCCTGGAGGGCTGCTGCAATCTCATCACGCGACTCCTCTGCAGCCTTGTGGCCGATAGACGGATTGCCACCCGCTCCCAATCCGCGTGTAAGCTTCTGCCCAACCTGCAATCTATTCGTTGCAAGGGTGTTACTCAACGCCTGCGCGTCGGTATTTATCGTCCAATATTCAATGCCTCCAACTTGACTGGCAACCATGCGGTTGACGGCGTTACATCCCCCGCCCCCGACGCCGATCACCTTGATTCTAGCCATGTTTCCCGGCACGATCGCGCTGCTCCCATTGCTTCCGTGCAATTGTGTAACCCGGTCCCCGACACTTACAAGTCCACCCATTCCCGAGAATAGGCTATCCGACTGAGCGTCGAGATCGGAAACCGATTCTGCACTATACCCGATCTGATTCAGGCACGTCTCAATTCGCCCGGATTTGCTGTCATCAGTATTCATGGTTTGAGGAAGGAGTATTTTCTAGGCGGTGCAATATATTCGGAACTCCCCCGAGGAATGGAAACGTCGGAGTCATAACCTAGTACTTGCCGGACCGAACCTCGAACCAGTCGAGTCAGAACGTTTGCTATCCCGCTGGGAACGAGCGCAAACAGCACCAAGTTTTCCGACGGGCTAAATGCAGTCAATTCATGATAACTGTCAGAACCATAATATGTAATATCGATCTAGATTCCGAATTATAGCGGCTGAGGAACTGGTTCGGGCACTCAATCATGAGAAGACTGTGGGCAGAACCCAGGCAGTAATGATGAATTTGCTAGGATAGAATTAAAATCATCCTTTCCTCTAAATGCCTCAATGTCCTTCCTGCCAAGCTCAACACACGGTCAAGAATGGTCGTATTCACACAGGCAAACAACGCTTTCTCTGTAAGCAGTGTGGCTACCAGTTTGTCGAGAACCCAACCCATAAGATCATTGATGCCGATACCCGCGCACTCATCGATCGCCTGCTGCTGGAGCGCATTCCCAGAGCTGGAATTGCCCGCGCCGTGCAGGTTTCCGAGCAATGGCTTCAGGATTACGTTAATGTCAAAGCGGCTCAGACCAAGCACATGGCAGAAGTCCAGCCCAAACAAAAGCGCCCAGAAAAGCCAATGTAATGAACCGCGGTAGTTTGTTGACGGCAAAGGCAACAAACCGGCGGGGCTAGCAGTCACTCGATGTCCAAACCCCAGACATCATCGCCGACTACGCCTGTTCGCGAGGTCGCTAGAGCATTGAAGCACTCCTGGATTCATTGCCCCCCAGTCTCTCCACAGTGTGCCGACTTATACACCGAGGACTGGGAGGCCGACCGAGGCGTACTGCCCTCGAAATGCCATCGATTGCTACCAAGCAGAGTGGAAAGAACAGCGACATCGAACGCGACAACTGAACCCTTGCATCAGTCGCTCTCAAGGTTTGTGCGATGGAGTTAAGCCTTTACGACGTGCCCGTTAAATCACATTCACTTGTTGTGAAATGTCACTCACTGCTGCCACACATCATTACCTTTTTAGTACCACCTAACCGTGTATCGCGAATACCACCACAACAAATGTCCGGATTCTCCCTTCCGGCAGGATATTAAGAATCCTTAAGAAAACCTTGAGATTCAACCGTGTCGAGCCGCAAAGGGCTACTCGGTCGCCTCAGCTGCTGTGGGTTCAAAGGCAATTGCTGGAGTGTCCGGATCGCGCAGGTCGATGTATGAAATTTGGGAGACATCGACGCGCTCGGGCAAATTTCGCAGCCGGGAGAGGGCAATTAGTTGGGCAGGGAAGCGGCGGCCGTAGGGTCCACAATGAGCGATGCCTAGTTCGGTATGAACGATCAAATTGCTTGGGTCGCGCCAGTCGATCGAGCGAACGGCAATCGGGGATTCCTGAAGTTGGTGGTATAGCTTTTTCCACTCTTGACGGTAGTGTTCGCCGTAGCCGATCGCGCTCAAGGCCATCGCGTCGCGCTCGCGGTCGGGATCGGTATAACTGCTTTGGGGCATCCAAATGCCCGTTGCATCCAGAAATCCCGGAACGGCAGCTGGTGTTTGAGTGGTATCAGCTTGCTCGGGAGAGACGGGTTGCGTCATGGCAACAGGTGGGCGCTCGCGGACGGTCACGGTCACGCGGGGGGGGAGCAACCGGCGTTCCACTGTGGCTTCGGCAACGGGAGCGGTGGTGGCGAGAGCCCGCTCGAGATTTTGCGGCTCGACCTGCCACAGCGACTGTTCGGCAGCAGCAGCAAGGCGTTCGCGAATGGTATCGGCAGTCAACCTGCGGTTGCCCTCCACGACAACCTCGACCCGGTCGAAGCGCCAGCGCGGGAGCGTTAGCCCCCAGCACAGCCCCCAGACAAGCCCACAGCCTAGTGCCAATCGCCAAAAATTTTGGAGCACGAGCTGCTGTCGCTGTCGCCGACGCTGCTGCCGGCGATCGCGAACTGCTGGTAAAGAAACATAAACGTTCATAGACCGAGGGGTGCGCGAGTTCAATTTATGTGACCGATCTCACGGTGCGACAGTTGCCGCCAGCGTCAACTAAGCCTAAACAAAACCGAAGATACAAAAGACGATTGAGAAAAGCAAACTCCAGGTTTTGCTCGAGAACCAGCAGTATTGGCTAGAACCTTCACCGTCGCAAGCGCCTGCGGTGCTTGCGGACGCGCGATTTCCAGTTTGTCTGTGCTAACGTTGGTGGCATAAACGTTCCGTGCCTGTCGAACGCCTCCCTCAAAACTTTTTTGTTACACTTCCCGAACTTATGGTGCTCCCTAAACGCGGATTAGTTCTCGGCGCAACTGCAGCAATGCTGACGACCGTAGCGATCACTGGTGCCGGGTTGCAGCTTTCCCAAAGCCAAGCCTTCTTTAGCGAAAGTCCTAAAGAATTGGTCGATGAAGTGTGGCAAATTATCAACCGACAGTACCTTGATGCCACCTTTAATCAGGTCGACTGGCGCGCGGTGCGTAACGAATATTTAGATATGTCTTACGACAGTAAAGAAGATGCCTACGATGCTATCCAAGAAATGCTGGATAAGCTCGAGGATCCTTATACGCGTTTTCTTAAGCCCGAGGAATTTGAAACCCTGCAAATTGACACCTCAGGAGAGCTACTAGGAATAGGTATTCAGATTGCTCTTGATGAAGAAACAGGGGACATCACGGTTGTCGCTCCAATTGAGGATACCCCGGCATTTGAGGCTGGATTGCTGGCTAAAGACACGATCGTGGAGATCGACGGTCAAAGCACTGAAGGCATGGAAATCAACGATGCTGTCAGCCTGATTCGCGGAAAACCAGGAACATCGGTCGGGATTGTTATCCGCCGTGGCACGCGCGAGCTAGAGTTTGAAATCGAGCGCGCCCGCATCGAGATTCACCCCGTCCGCGCCCGGATCGAGCCGACGGAAAGTGGCAACATCGGGTACATTCGCCTGACGCAATTCAGTGCCAATGCCGTCGATGAAATGCGCGAGGCGATCCAAGACTTCGAAAAGCAAGATGTTGCGGGTTACGTGCTCGATTTGCGCTCTAACCCCGGTGGCTTGCTCTACTCCAGCATCGAGATCGCGCGCATGTGGCTTGAAGAGGGCACGATCGTCTCGACGGTCGATCGCCGAGGTGAGGTCGATCGCCAGCGAGCAAATTACCGCTCGTTAACCGACGCGCCATTGGTCATTCTGATCGATGGCGGCTCGGCCAGTGCCAGCGAGATCCTTTCAGGTGCACTACAGGATAACGATCGCGCTTCGTTGGTTGGCACTCAAACCTTTGGGAAAGGTCTGGTGCAGTCGGTGCGCAGCCTTGGCGACGGCTCGGGCTTGACCGTAACGATCGCCAAGTACCTCACGCCTTCCGGTCGCGACATTAACGAAGAGGGCATCGAACCAGATTCGATCGTCGAGCTCGAAGATAGCCAGCGCGAAGCCCTGCAGCAGGACCGCTCGCAAATTGGTACTCTGAAAGACCCTCAGTTCGTTGAAGCACTGGACATTCTGCTCGAGACCATTGCCAGTGCGGATAGCGCTCCCGGTGATGCGTAAAGCATTGACGCCGAGGCGATTTCTATGTCTTGCTTTCCGCCGCGCAAATTATTCACATATGACGGGCGATCGCTTCCGGCAAGCTTTAGGGCGGACTCGCGATCGGGTTCGATCGTGAGGATCGTGCCTAGTAGGTCGGGTCGAGGAATTAGTGAGGGAGGCCGGATGTCAGGTGTGGTATCAGCCGCCCGAATCGCCGGACGCGAACAAAATCGAGCGTTCTTGGTTGTAGTTAATAGTCACTTATGGAAATGCTGGCAGGAGTTTGGGACGTTACGGGAGGCAAAGGATCGCGCTCTTCGCATGCTGTCCTAGTCTGAGTGGCTGTTGATTTACCCATTCATCGCTTGAAACAGCTTGATGTTGCTGCTTCGCTCGTTGCGGCGATGCGGCACGCCTGCGACAAAATGTCGGCGCGCCTCAACACTTTACAATGATGACAATTCGCGCGGGTAGAGCGACGATAGGGGCTCAAGCGTGCATCCAGGAGCAACTACATCATGGTTCAGCGTCGAATCATCCTCGGCATTGTCGGCGACAGCGCAGCTGGCAAGACCACACTCACCCGCGGGATTGCACAGATTCTTGGTGAAGATCGCGTCACGGTCATTTGCACGGACGACTACCATCGATACAACCGCAAGCAGCGGGCAGAATTAGGGATCACCGCCCTCGATCCCGGTTGCAACTACCTCGACATCATGCAGCAGCACCTGACCCAGTTGCGCACGGGGCAGCCAATTCTCAAGCCGATTTACAACCACAACACCGGGGATTTCGACCCGCCCGAGTACATTAAGCCCTGCCAATTCGTGATCGTCGAGGGTTTACTCGGTTACTCTACGCGCGGGGCTCGCGATGCTTACGACGTGAAGGTATACCTCGCACCGCCGGAAGAGCTGCGTCGCAAGTGGAAGATCAAGCGCGACATGCGCAAGCGCGGATACACAGAAGATCAAGTCGTCGCTGCCTTGGATAAGCGCGAGCCCGACTCCGAGCAGTTTATTCGCCCGCAGCGTCAGTGGGCGGATTTGGTCGTCTCGTTCTATCCACCGCAAGCGCGTTCGGAAGAAACCGGCGGTCACCTGAACGTCCGTTTAGTATTGCGCCCGACGATCCAGCACCCCGACCTTGTGAGCCTCTTCGACATCGAGAGCAGCAGCCATGCCGCCCCGGACTCCTCTATGCGACTGGGCTTAGACCGCGACATGGGCAAGCCTGTGGATGTGTTGGAGATCGACGGCGATGCGACCCGGGAAGAGGTGTTGCGTATGGAGCACACCTTGTGCTCGGAGGTTCCAGATTTAGCTAGCGTTTGCAGTATCGATAGTAGTGAAGTCGACATCGGGCAAGTGGTCGGGACGACGGGGGAAACCTTGCAAAGCTATCCGCTCGCTCTGACGCAGCTGCTGATTACCTACCACATGCTGAAAGCGTCATCGCTTTTTCAGTAGCGCTTGCAGTCACACTCCGATCTCAAACCACCCTTCAAGATGTGCCCCGAAACTACCGATCGCCATCGAGTTTGTGGCAGTACACAAAAAAGGTAATGATGCGTCGTGGTGGAGGGTACTTCGATGAATTCGCTTAAGAACCGAAGGTCGTTACGGCATATGGGCATTTCAGCCGCCGGTACGCCACAATCCGGCAATTTTTCGAGGTTCACTGGTAATTGAAATTCCATAACACGCCAATGCGACCGAACAGATACTTTTGAAAAGCGAAACTTCGCCGCATAAACCGCAAGCTGCTGCGACGCAGGGTACAGTTGAGACGCTCAATGTCGTTGGTCTTGCCTTTCTCCTTGGTGACAACCTGGAGGCGTTTTAAATTTAAATGCAGTATGCCCCGATCGGCTTCACAGCCATCGGTGGAGAAGACGGCAACTGTCGATAGACCGGGGTGGATGCGCTCAGAGGGCTTCAGCACGCTCGCCACCTCGCAAACCCACGCGGGCAGCTAGTAATTTCTCGGGTTTGGACATCAAGCGCCAGCCAGACCCACGACTTGTTGGCTTTGCGGTCAACAAACGACGACGAATCGTCACATTGCTCTTTCAGAGCCCTTTTGTTTGGACTTGACTCGGGCTGCGCGCTCGGTCAGAGCCGCTTTAACATCGATCTAATCCTGAGGCCATTGCTCGGTAACCTTCACGGCGTGGGCAATGCCAGGCGTGGAAATTCGCTCCAGTAGCAGGCGATCGACGAGTGAGCGGGTATCGGCATCAATGATATTGTAAGTTGGGTTCTCGACAACTGGTAGCCACAATGCTCGCAGAGAAAGCGTTGTTTGCCCGAGTGAATACGACCCTTCTTGACCGTGTTTTGAGCTTGACAGGTAGGATACTAAGGCATGGAGAGAAAGGGATGATTTTCGGGACACCCTAGCAAATCCATCATTACTGCCTGGTTCTACCCGTTATCGAAAGCGCAGGTTGCTGAAGATAGGGATAGTGGATAGAACCCCACATAAATGCCGCCAGCACTAAAGCCCTGCTCGGTGAAATGAGCGATCGCAGAAAAGACAGAGCCCTATATTTTGGGGCTTGCAATGTTCCCCGCCTATTCAAACCCCGCTATATTGTCCGTTTCATCAGACCTCCCCACTCAGCCCATGAAACCGAGATTTATCCGGAGAACCATCCTGCCGTTTTGCTTTGCGATCGCCTGGTGCCTTGTTCTGTTTTCCAGCAACTTTGATAGCAAAGGCTCGACAGCTCTCTCCATGGCTTATGTCCATGCCGACGATCGCCCCATTGCCACCGCAATCGCCCAGGTCCCCCCGGCGGTCCCCGTCCGCACCGAAACCGTCCAATATGCCACCGTTAACGGTAAATCAGTTTCTGGCTTCCTTGCCCGTCCTGAAGCGGTTACCGGACCACTGCCTGGGATTATTGCCATCCACGAGTGGTGGGGGTTGAACGATAACATCCGCGCGATCGCCAGCCGCTTGGCTGGAGAAGGTTACGCCGTGCTGGCGGTGGACCTCTACAACGGCGAGAGCGCCGAGACACCAGATGGAGCTCGCGCTCTCAGTAGTAGCGTGCAAGATAACCCAGACTCCGCTCGCGACAACTTGCGGCAGGCTTACGCTTATCTCGAGGGCAGCGGCTCGCTGACGGTCGGAACGGTCGGTTGGTGTTTCGGCGGCGCTTGGTCCTTACAAACGGCACTTATGTTTCCGGACCGTGTTGATGCAACGGTTATTTATTATGGTCGCTTGGTGACCGATGCTGACGCGCTTGTACCGCTGCAGATGCCGATTCTCGGTTTGTTCGGCGAACTCGACCAGGGCATTCCACCCAGCACCGTTCGCGAATTTGAAGCAGCCTTGCAGGCAGCCGGCAAAGACGCCCAGATCGTCATTTACGAGAATGCCGGTCACGCCTTTGCCAACCCGTCGGGCACGCGCTACCAACGCGAGGCTGCTGAAGATGCGTGGGAGCGCACCACGACCTTCTTTGCCGAGCATCTAAAGTAGACTCAGCTCGTTCGACCAAGTTCGGTTCCGATAACTGCAAGGTTTGCCGCAGGCAAGCGCTTCGCGGTTTCGCTTTGGGCAAACGGATACGGACATCTCGATGAATTTGCCCAAAACCGCAGGTCGCCACTGCATCAAGGCTATTACAGGCGCCTGTACGCCACAATCCCGCAATTATTCGAGGTGCCCGTACCCTTTTTTGTGCCAAAACCGTACCAGGGGTTCAGCGAACTGAATGAAGTGCTTGAAACTAGCTCGCCGTTCTCATAGCAAATATGCACAATGCCTACGACAGATAAGGTAAACAATCCCGGGAAGGAAAGGGTCCCGATCTGCCATCTGTTGCAGCACCTTCTAGAGTTGGTATCAACAAGCCAAGTCGAGCCTCGCATATTGGAAAATTGGAGCTGAGATTCCCAGTATGCGTTTTGCCCTACGCTTCCATTCAGACCAGTACCACTTTGGGCGAGACGATCGCGCGATCGCCCGGTATCTGCACGATAGCTACGCCGAGAAACATACCGGACATGTTGTATACGCGTACGGGTGTTTCCGCTGCAATGTTGGGTGGTGAGATCGCGACCTCTAGGGGTATATGCTGTCCCTGACACCAACGTTTTGACGTTCCCGCGGGGAAGGTAACGGCCGGTAAGTGCCCGATCGCGGCATCGGGCGCGAGCAGCCCCAGTGTTTGCCGCTCGACCCGCGCGGCCAGCTCATCGAGTGTCAGGCTATCCTGCAAGCAAAGTCCGCAGCTTTGAGTACGTACCAACTGCGCGAGCGTGCCGCCAATGCCCAAAGCCGCCCCCAGATCGCGCGCGATCGCGCGAATGTAAGTGCCCGGTCCGCAGGCAATCTCGAGCTCGAGTTCCGGGAAGTCGCCGGGATGCCATTTAAGCACGTCGATACGGCTGACAACCACCGTCCGGCTCGGCACGTCTGCCACCTCACCCGCGCGCGCCAGCTCGTAAAGGCGCTTGCCGCCGCACTGGATGGCACTGAACTGTGGGGGCACCTGCTCGATCGCGCCGCTGAAGCGCTCCAGGAGCGGGAGGACCTGCTGCAAGCTCAATTCCGGTAGGGGTTGCATCGCGAGGACTTCGCCCTCAAGGTCGTCCGTGTTCGTCTGGATGCCAAACCTTACGCGCGCGCGGTAAACCTTAGCGTCGGGCAAAAACTGCAGCAGTCGTGTTGCCCGACCCGCTGCGATCGGCAACACGCCCGTTGCCGCTGGGTCGAGCGTGCCTCCATGCCCGACACGTTTAACCTGCAAAATACGTCGCACTTTCGCCACGCAATCGTGTGAGGTGAGCCCTTCCGGCTTATGCAAATTCAAGAAACCCAGCACTTAAAGAAACCCGGCACGCACGCGCCCGATGTCAACAAACACCCACCATCAATAACAAACCTGTCCGTATCCGACAAGCGCTGCAAGCGTCTAAAGAAGCCACCAGCGATCGAGCTCGAGGGCGGACGACCTATTGTTCCGTATGATGGCTGTGCCCCAGCGAATTTTCTCGGTCGACGGCTCGATGGTGTCGATCGCGCTGCATCCGGCATGCTTCTCGTGCCATCGTCTCCAGTGCTGTCAATCGCTGTTCGATACCTGTAAGCCGCTCGTGACACAACGGCAACCCTAGGTAGGTTTCTAAGGCCGCGATCGCAATATCCGATTTCGATTGCCCGGAAGCGCGCGCGCGCGCGGCAAGTGCTGCTTCGAGTTCGGGTGGAATTCGCACGCCGAGAAAGGGATTGGGCATACCGCTGAACGCTGACAGCAGCGCGGCTTCCAAAGATTAGAGTCGATGATATCAGTCACTCACAACTCAAATCGAGCTTGTAACGGGAATGACTTGAAACTAAACTATAAAAAAATACTTGCTCGCTTCTGCATTAAAAAACATTACGAACCCGTAGTCGTAGGCGCCATTTTCTGCATTTGAAGTGCGGTTGCCACCCCCCAAAAAACCGAGGAGGGTGCGGGGATCGCGAGGCAAGAGCGGTATGTTATCATACTGATAACATTTTTACAACCATGTGTCTTGGCTGCATGTGGATACGGTTTGCGGCTTTTTTTTGACTGTTTTCGATGCTGGATCGGGGGGTATTGATTGCGATCGCTCTAGTTTTTTTAGGGGCGTGAGTTCCTCTGGCTGTCTGTTTGTATCGATATGTTGCGAGCGTAGATTTTGCTCGATTGATAGCAAAGAAGCAATTCAATGTAGCGATTAGAACGGCACTCTAGCCGAAATTGAAAGACCTCTTGAGAAACGACAGATTGCTTGAAACCGATTCGGCTTCAGTCCGACCCAGATTCAGACCGACAGAAGTAGGAGCAGCGGGAAACGTGGATATCAAAAAAAAGATCCTCGTGGTGGATGACGAAGTTGCCGTACGCCGCATCCTGAAGACACGCTTGACGATGGTTGGCTACGAGGTCGTGACAGCTGCCGATGGCGAGGAAGCCTTGGAGGTGTTTGCTTCCGAGCAGCCGGACTTGATCGTGTTGGATGTCATGATGCCTCGTCGCGATGGGTACTTCACTTGTCAAGAGCTGCGGAAGTCTTCGGACGTGCCGATCATCATGCTGACTGCACTCGGTGACGTTGCCGATCGCATCAGCGGATTGCAGCTTGGGGCAGACGATTATCTCGTCAAGCCTTTTTCCCCCAAAGAACTTGAAGCCCGCATCCGCACGGTGCTGCGGCGATTCAAGCGCGAGGATGTGCCACGCGCGGTTCCCACCGGCACGGTCCACGTCGGACGGTTGGTGCTCGATACCAACAAGCGCAGTGCATTGCTCGACGACCAGCCGGTACGCCTTACGGGCCGCGAGTACAATTTGCTGCGGCTGCTAGTGTCTAATTCCGGGCGATCGCTGTCGCGAGCGGAGATTTTACAGTCCGTCTGGGGCTACGAGCCACGGCGTCATAGCGATTTGCGCGTGGTAGACGTTCACGTATCGCGCCTGCGCGGAAAAATTGAAGAAGACCCCAAGCATCCCGAGCTGATCATCACCGATCGCGGCACGGGTTATTTGTTTCAACGCATTGCATCGGTTCCAGAGCCTGCCCGTGCGTAAAGGTGCAAGCAGCACTTTCAGCCGGCTCCCTAAGCGTCTGTGCTGTCAACACTATCGCTAGCGCTCCCGCAGACGCGGCGCGAGTTCGACGAAGTTACAGGGTCGGTGGTTGGAGTCGAGCTGGTCTTTGACGATCTTTTCCCATCCGGTGCGACAGGCACCCGACGAGCCCGGCAAGCAGAACACGTAGGTGCCGTTGGCAACTCCCGCGATCGCGCGCGATTGTACGGTTGAGGTGCCGATTTCCTGGAAGGACAACAACCGGAACACTTCCCCGAAGCCCGGAATAGTTTTGTCGAGAAGCGGCGCGATCGCCTCGGGGGTGCAGTCGCGGCCGGTGACGCCCGTGCCGCCCGCGGTCAGGATGACCTGCACGGTTTCATCGGCGATCCAGGCCGAGACAATGGCACGGATTTGGTAGATGTCGTCAGGGGCGATCGCTTTGGCGCTCAGATGGTGACCGGCAGCCTGCAGTAACTCTACGAGCAAGCGCCCGGATTTATCGGTAGCGTCCGTGCGCGTGTCCGATACCGTTAACACGGCAATGCGAACCGAGACGGGGGATGGTGAAGGCGGGGTTGCGGTCATGTGCTTCGCGATGGGATGCGGTGATTCTCGGGGTGGGTGAGTCTTAGTGCAGTTGCCCTCGACGTTGGCACGCGCGCCGCCTTGGGGGTGGCGATTGCGTGCGAGTTGGTGCTCTCGGGCAAGCTGGCAATCGGGCAAGCTGGCAACTGCTTCGGGCAGAATGTGAACAATACTAAATGAAGCAGATGACGCGCAGATCGAGAGGAGCAGCCGTGGTGGAGTCGCGATACAATCCGGCCGAAATTGAGCCTAAGTGGCAGCAGGAGTGGGACGCCCGCGGGTTGAACCGTACCAGCGAAGATACCGCCAAGCCCAAGTTCTACGCCCTCTCTATGTTCCCCTACCCGTCTGGGAACTTGCACATGGGTCACGTGCGCGTTTACACGTTCGTCGACGCGATCGCCCGCTCCAAGCGCATGCAAGGCTACCGCGTGCTCAACCCGATGGGCTGGGATGCCTTCGGTCTGCCGGCTGAAAATGCCGCGATCGCGCGCGGCGTCCACCCGGCTCAGTGGACTTATGCCAACATCGCGCAGATGAAGCAGCAATTGCAGCAGCTCGGCATCTCCTTCGATTGGGAGCGCGAAGTTGCCACCTGCTCGCCCGAGTACTATCGCTGGACACAGTGGATCTTCCTGCAGTTTTTCCAGGAAGGCTTGGCTTACCAGAAAGAAGCCGCCGTGAACTGGGACCCGATCGATCGAACCGTCCTCGCCAACGAACAAGTCGATAGCGATGGGCGATCGTGGCGCAGCGGCGCGAAGGTCGAGCGTAAGAACTTACGACAGTGGTTCCTTAAAATCACCGACTACGCCGACCAACTTCTCGACGACCTGGAGCAGCTCCCCGGCTGGCCCGATCGCGTCAAGACCATGCAGGCAAACTGGATCGGCCGCTCCATCGGTGCGTACCTGGAGTTTCCGATCGTCGGTCGCGATGACACGATTGGCGTATTCACCACCCGCCCCGACACGGTCTATGGTGTCAGCTACGTCGTACTCGCCCCGGAACACCCACTGACGCTGCAGGTGACGACGAGCGATCGCCGTGCCGCCGTAGAGGCATTCATCAAAGAGGTCTCCGAGGAAAGCGAGATCGATCGGATGGCTGAAGATAGACCCAAGCGCGGCATTCCCACCGGCGGCGAAGCCATCAATCCGTTCACCGGTGAAGCGATTCCGATCTGGATTGCCGACTACGTCCTTTACGAATACGGAACCGGCGCGGTTATGGGCGTTCCCGCCCACGACGAACGCGACTTCCAGTTCGCGCAGCAGAACGCCTTACCGATTTGTATCGTCGTCGTACCGCCCGACGCCGAAGGTATCCAGCCCCTAGAATTCGCCTACACTGCACCGGGCAAACTCGTCAACTCCGGGCAGTTCGACGGGTTGCCCACAGCTGAGGCTAAACGCGCGATCGTCGACTACGCTGCGGAAAAGGGCTGCGGGAAAGTGCGCGTACAGTATCGCTTGCGGGATTGGTTGATCTCGCGCCAGCGCTACTGGGGCGTTCCGATTCCGGTTATCCACTGCCCGAGCTGCGGGTGCGTCCCCGTCCCTGAAGCCGACTTACCCGTCACCCTGCCCGAAGACGTGGAATTCAGCGGTCGCGGACCGTCGCCCTTGGTTAAGAATACCGATTGGGTTGATGTACCGTGCCCGTCCTGCGGGGAACCCGCCCGTCGCGAAACCGACACGATGGACACCTTTTTGGATTCGTCTTGGTACTACCTGCGCTACGTCGACGCCCATAACGACGATCGCATCTTCGACCCGGAGAAAATCGACGACTGGATGCCGGTGGATCAATACGTTGGCGGTGTCGAGCATGCAATTTTGCACCTGCTCTACTCGCGTTTCCTGACGAAGGTGCTGCGCGATCGCGCTCTGTTGAAAGCGGGCGAGCCTTTCCTGCGTTTGCTGACACAGGGCATGGTCCAGGGGTTGACCTATCGCAACCCGAAAACCAACGAGTACATACCGTCCCCGCGAGTGGACCCCAATGACCCGAAGGACCCGAACACGGGCGAGCCGCTGTCGGTGTTCTACGAGAAGATGTCCAAGTCGAAGCTTAACGGCGTCGATCCGCTGGCGGTGATCGCGACTCATGGTGCGGATACGGCGCGGCTGTTCGTACTGTTCAAAGCGCCGCCAGAAAAAGATCTCGAATGGGACGATGCCGACGTTGAAGGGCAACACCGCTTCCTCAATCGCGTCTGGCGCTTGGTGACGGCACATGCTTCCACCGCAGGCAAAGGCGCCTTCGAACCACCGACCGACAGCCGTCAGCTTGCCAAGCCCGAGAAAGAGTTACGGCGCGCGGTCCATACGGCGATCGCGGCCGTCACGGACGATCTCTCCGGCGAATATCAGTTCAACACGGCGATTGCGGAGCTGATGAAGCTCTGCAATGCGCTATCCGATGCCGACTGCACCACCTCGCCCGTCTATGCAGAAGGCATTGACGTTTTGTTGCGGTTACTCGCCCCCTTTGCGCCCCACGTTGCCGACGAATTGTGGCAACAACTCGGTCGCTCTGGCTCGGTCCACGAACAGTCCTGGCCGCAACACGACCCCGAAGCACTCGTTGCCGACGAAATCGAAATCGTCATCCAAATCATGGGCAAGAAACGCGGCACGATTTTAGTCCCGGCCAGTGCGAGCAAGGCCGACATCGAAGCCCGCGCCCTTGCCTGCGATGCTGCTCAACGCTACATCGCAGGCAAGCAGATCCGCAAAACCATCGTCGTCCCCGGCAAACTCGTTAACTTCGTTGTAGGCTGAGCGGCTCCAACCCCAACTACCATCCGACCCCAACTGCTAGCAGAGCCTGAGGCGTAGATACTGACTGAGGTACGGCTCAGCTGCCGCTAGGCGATCGCGGCAAGTACTCGGCGATCGCCGTTAAGCCAGACAGTGTTAGCGCTTGCGCGTTGCATAGGGTTGCCCTTCTCCAAGCGCAAACGTACTATCGTGAACGAGTAAGTGCCTGCGTTGCCCGACGCGATCGCCCGTTCGAAATGTCTGCAACAACTATCAAACTTCTGAAGACACCAACCCAAGCTGCTTGGGTGGAACAGGCGCTGGCCAACCTCGACACCGTTCTGCTCGACCATTCCCATTGCGAGCGCAAGGCAGCGGGGGTTGCAGTCAATTTGATGTTCCGCTACCCGTCCAACGCGCCGCTTGTCCGCCAACTGACGGCGATCGCCCAAGAAGAACTAGCGCACTTCGAGCAAGTCAATCAGTGGTTGGACCGCCGGGGGATTCCGCTCGCACCCTTGAAAGCTGCACCGTACGGCGCGCGGCTTTCAGGACAAATTCGCCGCCACGAACCCGAGCGCTTGCTGGATTCTCTACTCGTCGCAGCGTTGATCGAAGCGCGATCGCACGAACGCCTAGGTTTGCTCGGCGACCATTGCCCCGAACCGGAGCTAGCGGCTTTCTTCCGCAGCTTGCGTGCCTCTGAAGCTCGTCACTACGGCATTTACTGGTTGCTTGCCGATCGCGAGTGCGATCGCCTGGCCCTGTGGCACCGCCTGGACGAACTGGCTGCAGTTGAGGCCGACATCCTAGACACGCTGCACCCCGAACCGCGCGTCCACAGTTGATCCGCAGTTTTAGTCCGTAGTTAAAGTGTGTTTGAAATTCGCTTGCAACCGGTCGGACCCCGACCGATCCAGGAGCTATTCAGCGATATCGCAAGGCGATCGGTCGCCATCTTGCCTGGCTCGACTACTCCACAGAAGTAGCAACCAGCAACACGACGGCGTAGGCGGCAATGCCTTCTTCCAGACCGACGGGACCGAGGCGTTCGTTGGTAGTGGCTTTGATGCTGACGCGATCGGGTCCGATATCGAGCGCGGCCGCCAGGCGATCGCGCATGGCTTTGAGGTGCGGCTTGAGCTTGGGGCGTTCGGCCACAACAGTGGAATCGAGGTTGCCCACTTGCCAGCCTTGGGCTCCG
The DNA here is from genome assembly GCF_000473895.1 of Rubidibacter lacunae KORDI 51-2. Lineage (NCBI taxonomy): Bacteria > Bacillati > Cyanobacteriota > Cyanophyceae > Chroococcales > Aphanothecaceae > Rubidibacter > Rubidibacter lacunae. The sequence goes on from NZ_ASSJ01000006.1 coordinate 19,808, forward strand.
ACAAGCGTATTGACTTCTTTGAGTAATTCGATGCTGTCGGCTCCGGCCCATTTGGGATCGCTGGGCGGGAAGTAGTGACCGATGTCGCCGAGGGCGAGGGCACCGAGCATAGCATCCATGATGGCGTGGGTCAGGGAGTCGGCATCGCTGTGACCGAGCAAACCGCGATCGTGCGGAATCTCGACGCCGCCGAGAACCAAGCGCCGGTCGACTGCGAGGCGGTGGATATCGTAGCCGTTACCGATGCGGACGTTCATGGCCGTTGGGGAAAGAGTGCTGCTCTACACGCTAACATCCGCCGCGGCCGGGATTTCGACCCGGCCGCATCGGCTCGGACCAACCGGAGAACGAACTTACGTGCCGATCGCCAGTTCGGTTGGATTGCTCGGATCGCTCGCGTTACCGATAGCAATGGGCCCGGTCGTCGCGGGTGTGTCGAGTTCCGCGAAGGCTGCTGTCCGGCGACTGGCAATTGGCATCCGCCAGCCCGTCCCGAAGGCGCGATCGGTCACTTTCAGGCCGGGCGGTGCTTGCCGGCGCTTGAATTCGGAGCGCAAGACCAACTTCACGACTTTGCGCACGACCTCTGGATCGTAACCGGCCGCAACGATTTGCCCGGCCGATTCGTGCAGGTGAATGAGGCGGTGGAGAATGTCGTCCAACACGTCATATGAAGGCAGCGAATCGGAGTCGAGCTGACCGGGTCGCAGTTCGGCACTCGGCGGCTTGCGAATGACCTCGGCGGGGATAAGCTCGCGATCGCGATTGAGCCAGCAACAGAGCGCATACACTTGGGTTTTCGGTAGGTCGGCAATAACCGCCAAACCGCCATTCATGTCGCCGTAGAGGGTGCAGTACCCGACAGCCATTTCCGATTTGTTGCCCGTTGAAAGCAACAGCCGGTTGAACTTATTCGCGATCGCCATCAGCAGATTGCCGCGAATCCGCGACTGAATGTTCTCTTCCGCAACGCCAAACTCGGTGCCGGCAAACAGCGGTTCGAGGACGCGATCGTAGGCGTCCATGGCGTCCGCGATCGGCAGTGTCGTGCAGTCGATGCCCAGATTCGCCACCAGCGCTTGCGCGTCGGCAATCGAACCTTCCGAACTATACGGCGAAGGCATCAGGACGCCGAGCACGTTCTCCGGTCCGAGCGCGGCCGTCGCGATCGCCGCTACCAACGACGAGTCGATGCCGCCGCTGAGTCCGATTGTGGCTTGGTTAAACCCGCACTTGCGTGCGTAATCTCGCGTCCCCAACACCAATGCTTGCCAGAACTCGGCTTCGCGACAGTCTGGCAGCGCCGCAACCGTTCCGGGAGTTAAATCGCAGCAGGCGCGGTCGTAATCGACCGTCAACAAATCGGTATCGAACGCCCGCGCGCGGAGGACGGTCGTGCCCGACCGATCGCAGGCGAAACTCCCGCCGTCGAAGATCAAATCGTCATTACCGCCGACTTGGTTGACGTAAACGATCGGTTGTTGAAACCGACGCGCGCTGTGGGCGAGCATCGACTCGCGTAACGGTTGCTTGCCGACGCTGTAGGGCGAAGCCGATAGATTCACGACCAGATCGACGCCGAGTTCGCTTAGTTCGGCGATCGGATTGGTGCGATAGCTGCGCTTGCCCCAGAACTCTTCGTCGTTCCACAAATCCTCGCAAACCGTCACGCCAATCCGGAGCGAGCCGCGATCGTCGTCGCTCAGTTCGAAGTAGTTGCTGTGCTGTCCGGCAGCAAAGTAGCGATGTTCGTCGAACACGTCGTACGTCGGTAGCAAGCGTTTGTGAAAGATCTGCTGTACGCAACCGTTCCCGAGCAGTGCAATGCTATTGAACAGAGGCTTTTCGCCGGCATTATCCGCCTGGGGATTGGGCGTTGCCGTGCCGACTAAAACGGCGAGCGCGGGTGGGAGCGATCGCGCCAGGGTTGCCAGTTGTGCTGCCATCGCCGGTGCGAGCCCCGGATCGAGCAGTAAATCGCGCGGTGGGTAGCCGCAGAGTGATAGCTCGGGAGTCAGGAGCAAGTTCGCGCCTTCCCGATCGGCCGCTGCGGCGGCAGCTAGAATCCGTTCGCTATTACCTGCAAGGTCGCCGATAGTCGGGTTCAGTTGCGCGATCGCGATTCTCATAAGCCTTGAGTAGGAAGCTGTGAGTGGTTGGATAAGCCGATAGCGAGCATCGAATCGACCCCGAAAGTGCCGATGTAGGGAAATCGATTGCGTGGAAATTTAGCTGGCGAGAAGCGTTCGATCGGACAAACACGATCGACACAAATTCGTTCAAACAAAAACCAGTGGTTTATTTCTCAGCGGTGCAAATGCTTGCGCATCGAATTGATACAAACTAGCAGGGCGACCGGCACCGCGCGAAACTTTTACCCCCGTATCGCTGAGGAAACCCAGTTTGAGCAGCCTTGCTCGGAAGTTGGAGTAGTCGGAAAACTGGTCGCCGAGCACGGTGGTATAGAACTGATAGAGTTCGCCGAGTGTAAAAGTCCGGGGCAGCACCTCAAACGCGATCGGGCTGTATTCAAGCTTGTTGCGCAAGCGGTTGCAGCCGTAGTCGAGGATTTGTTGGTGGTCGAAGGCTAGTTTGGGCAGGCTGGCGATCGCGTGCCAGGTTGCCGAACTCGTCCCGTTGGCGACCAACTCGGCTGCTTCGTACCGAACGAGGGCAAAGTAGCTGACCGATAAGTAGCGCACCCCGAATTGCCCCGGTGCCTCGCGCGGGTCGCGGCCGGGGTTGCCGAAGGTGTACAACTGTTCGAGGTAGAGATTGTCGACGCGAATCTGTGACGCCAGGATGCGTCGAGCAGCAGCTTCGAGGGATTCACCTTGCCGCACCAACGTGCCCGGTAAACTCCACCAATTGGTGTAGGGGTCGTGGGGGCGTCTGACCAACAGCACCAGCAAGCGGTGCCGTTGCGTATCCACTGAGAAAATAACGTTGTCTACTCCAACCTTAAAGTCGGCAAGTGCGGGGGTCATTGCGGTCGCGTCGCGTCCTGTCATGCGTATAACTGATAGCGATCGATGTATTTTTGCACCGGCAGCGGGATTGCATCTGCAGCGCGTTGCTCCCGGTAGGCGGTTGAAGACACAGCCGGCGCGGTGAGATCGGCAATGTCCCAAACCGCTCCGAGTTGGCTCAAACGTTTTAAATCTTCTACTTGTAGGGGATAGCCCGGACGCGGCACGATCGCCAGCTCGACAGCTTGCAACAAGTCGCGCGCGGCATACCATCGTGGCATCTGCGGCACTAAGTCCGAACCGACAACAAAGGTCAAATGCGCCCCTGCGCCCCAAATTTTGCGGGCCGCGCATACCGTCACCCAGCTGCGCGAGCTACTCAACTCCTTACACAGCCTCATGTTGGCAGCAGGACAGTTCAAGTCGGCGATCGTCAGGCGCAGCATTTCCATGCGATGGGCGAGGGCAGTCTGATGCGACTTGAACGGGTTGTCCGATGCCCACACCGCCACGCAGTCAAAGCGATCGCTCAGCCACGCCAAGATCGCTTTATGTCCCTCGGTGGGCGGGTCGGCGCTCGTGCCGAACAGGGCTACCCATGTGGTTGGCGCGGCTGCCCGCACGTCCGCGATCGCTGCTGCAAGCGAGCGACCTTCAGCAGCGGCCAGCGCGCGCAGAGCGTCCAGCGTGCGTTCGGCGATCGCCGGGTTGCTTGCATAGCTGCTGTCCGGACTGCCGACGTCTGCATGGCTGCCGCTCGGGAAGAGCAGCGCCGGGCGCTCGCGATCTGCAGGCGGTGAGGGTGCGGACTCGAACGCCCGCACGCGCGGGTTCGGATGCGGTTGTTGTCGCCAACCGCAAGTGCGGACGTAAGCGATCGCGTCACGGACGTCAAGCTCGTGCGGAACGGGATCGCACAGTTCCGTTGCGCGCACGGATAACCTTCCAGTCTTTTGCTTGGCAAGATGCGGTTTCATGTGCGGGACCTGCCTCTAGCGAAACGATCGCCGACCCGATTGCAAAGGCGGACTGCCGTTAGAACGTCAGTCCGCCCCGCCATTGCGACTAGATTAAAGGAGAGGGCGCGGGACGTCCATCGGCAACAGGGCGGACTACTGTTTGATTGACTTTGCAGGTGACACTGCGCAGACGGTGATGGCGTCACCGCCAATTGTGCCGCCATTTATGAAGTTATTGCTGCAGTTTCTGCTGCCATCTTTGCCTCACGAACGCAGTGCAGGTAGTCCAAGCCCATACTGCGTTACTAGAGTCGCGAGGTTGCCGGTTGCGGACCGGCAGCGACCGGACGCGATCGCACCTCGTGCGTAAGCGCCTCCAGGGCAGTGCTAATCGCCACCGGATATGCTTCCGGAGCATCAAGCTTACGGGCGGATGGCGGCAGGCTCGCGATCCCGGTAACCGACCGCGCGCGAATCGCCGCGATCGCCTCCACCGGCTGCAATAACTGGCCCCTACGCATCACCCGCTGCAGTAAGGCGCGTTCTCCCGGTTGTGGCACCTCCTCCATCAAGGCCAAGCGATCGCCAGTAGCGCGATCGCCTTCGTAATGGCGGAAAATCTGCTTGCGTCCGGGGTAGGTTTCCTTGCGGTTGGAGGTCTTCATAGTCGAGATACTGTTAATTTCGACGAGCTTGTATACCCCATCGCAGAGCTGGCCGGTCACCAGACTCGTGCCGACGCCATAGCCATCGATGCACGCCCCTGCCGCCCGCAAGCGCGCGATTTCGTATTCGTCGATATTGCCGCTCGCAATAACGACTGCCTCAGGCAGGCGCTCGCGGACGGATTGCGACAGCTTGACGAGATCGCCCGAATCGATGCGCACGCCTGCAACGTGAAGGGTACCCGCGCGCACCCGCGCAGCCAGTCGATCGGCAGCCGCCACGGGATCGTAAGTGTCGATTAACAGCGGTGCCGAGGGGAAATAGCGCTGGAAGGCGGCAAAAGCTTCGTCTTCGCTGCCCTGCAACGCCGCGATCGCCATCACTAGCGAGTGCGCCATTGTCCCGCTCGGCTGCTGCCCGAGTTCTAGCGCTGCTAACACGTTCGATGTGGCGTCAAACCCGGCAATCAATGCCGCACGCGCCGCCCATAGGGCTCCTTGCGGGCTGCTCGCTCGGCGCGTTCCAAACTCCAGTAAGCGCGTCTTGGAGCCGGCGGCGTCGCGCATCCGCGCCGCCCGGGTGGCAATCCCGGTTTGGTAGTTCAGCGTATTCAGCAAATAGGTTTCGACCAGTTGTGCCTGCCATAATGGAGCCTCAATGCGCAATAGGGGTTCGTGCGCGAACGCAACCGTTCCTTCTGGTATCGCCCACACGTCGCCCGTGAATCCACCGGCCTGAAGCAACGACCAGAACTGCGGCGGTGCTCCGGCAAACAACCCCGTCGCCTCTAAAGCCGAGACCTGCTCGCCAGTAAATTTCAAATGCTTGAGATAGTCCAGCGCTTGCTCCAAACCGGCGGCGACTAGGTAGCCGCAACTATCGGGCAATTGCCGCAAGAACAACTCGAAGCTGGCTGGTGTTTCGGCAATCCCTTCGCCGACGTAGCACGCACTCATCGTTAGTTGATACAGGTCGGTCAGCAGCCCGTAGTCGTCCGTCTCCAGCGTTAGCGATCGCGTACCCATCGGTTTCTTACCTCTGCAATGGTTCGGCGGGCTGCCCCAATTATAGTGAGTTTCACCAAAACTGCCAGCGGTCGGACAAACTCGTCCTTGCCAAATTGTGAAAAGAATATGGGATGCCCCTAGCAAAAGCATCATGGTGAAAGGGAACGATCGGAAAGCACGCCGGCAAGTTGCTTATTTCGAGTGAATTCTGCAACCAAGTAAGTACCGCGATCGCCTGCCCGGTAATTGCCCATTTTTGGGGCTGCGCGCCCGGGTTATACCAGTTTGAAGTGACGATAACCCTCCGAACTGAGCGCTCGTGGCGATTCCGAAATTGCCCGCATCAAAATGACCTCAAGCCGATCGCGGCTCTCTCGGTTCGGTTTTTTGTTAAAGGGTATCTGTATAGAGAAGGTATCTTGATAAAAAGGAGCATTGAGCTATGGACAGCGCCGCGCTTAGGCTTGCTACTGCTGCGTGTCAAGCCCACCTTTCCATAGCGTCTAAGCTTTACTGCAGTTGCCATAGCAAACAACCATGCAGAACGAGCAGCTTGAAACAATAGGCAGGGCTCAGGGAGCAAGTTGGCATCCCCAAACACTGGAAAAGTTCAAGTGGCGTGGGCAGAGCAGCAGCTTTTCTACAACAGACTCTTCGCTTTTAGTTGTAGGTAGCTTTCTACGAGGCGATCGCTGATGCGGCTGGCTGGCTCATCCAAGATCGAGACTCCTTTTTGACGCAGCGGTGCGAACGCCGTTTGCCGTTGGGCGATAAGGTCGAGGGCAACGGCGCGCTCGCAGGCAGCCGTAGTATCGAGCGTGGGCTGGGCAGCGATCGCGTCGATTTGCGGGTCGCGCAGGGCAACGCAGAACGGCAGGTAGCGGGGCACCAAGCACAACATCGCTGTCAGCAACTCAGCCGAAGCAATGCGATCGACAATGTCAGTGAGCAAGACAACGAGGGCACGGCGGTGCTGCTGGGTAACCAAACGCGAGATCGCGCTGAAATAGTCGGGTTCGTGACGGACTGGCTGGAGAGGTGCGATCTTCTCGATGAGCTGGTTGAGATGCGGCTGACCGCGTTCGGGCGGGATCCAGGTAGTAACGTCGCGAGCAAATGCCCCGATGCCAACGCGATCGCCTCGGTGAATTGCCGCCATTGCTAGGGCTAGGGCCGAGTTGACCGCCCAGTCAAAGCGCTGCAACCCTTCAACGCGCGCGGTCATCAAGCGGCCGCTGTCGATCAACACGATCAGCGTTTGCTCTTTTTCCGGCTCCAGCACGCGGACGATCGGGCGGCTGCGGCGGGCTGTGGCTTTCCAGTCGATCGCGCGCGTGTCGTCGCCGCGTCGATATTCGCGCAGCTCGGCGAACTCGGTTCCGGTGCCCAACCGGCGGCGGCGCAGGGTTCCCGTGCTATCTAAGGCGAGGCGAATCGAGAGCGATCGCAGTGCTAGTAAATCGGGATAAACGGAGACAGTTTGCTGGGCGGGTATGCTCCAGTCGCGCCAGGCCAAGCCCAAGGGTCCGAGCTGGCGCATGCGGATGTCGGTCCAGGTGAATTCGCCGCGACGGTGTGGTTTTACCGAATAGACCAGGGTTTGCATCCGGTGTGCCTCGATGCGGAGCTGAAACTCCGGCGTCGAAACGGCAAATTCGTGCGGGTAGCCGTCGCGGATGCGAACGGGCGCGAAGCGATCGCCGGCTTCTACAGTCAGCTCCACCAAGTTGTCGCGACCGACCGACAGGTGCTCTAATGGCGTGCGAGCAATGCGGACGGCATGGCTCTGGGCTTGCCACGCGTCCCAATATGCCAAGCCGCAAACGATCGTGTTGAAGACCAGCGTCATGACAATACCGGTTTGCAGCCCGAAGAGAAGTGCCACCAACGGTCCGATCGCAATCCAGCTTGCAGTGAGAAAGTAGAAGCGCCGTGCCGGAATTGCGACAGGCGGTTTGCGTTTCTCCTTGCGGGCATCGATTGCCGCTTGAATTTCGTGAGCTCCAATTTGGTTCATGGCAGTACGGAAGCGATCCAGATCCAATCGTCAATTACTCTCGCGGGACGGGCACTTGCTTGAGGATGGCCGCGATCGCGCCTTCGACGTTTGCGCCGTCGAGTTGGGCATCGGGGCGCAGGATCAGCCGGTGGCGCAAGAGTGGCGGGGCGATCGCCTTGATGTCATCGGGCGTGACGAACTCGCGTCCGTCCAGCCACGCATGCGCCTTGCTGGCCTGCAACCAGGCAACCGCAGCCCGCGGCGACGCACCCAGCGCTAAATCGGACTGCTGGCGGGTTTTGCGTACGAGCGCGAGCAAATAATCGAGGATGTTATCGGCAACTAGGACAGCGCTGGCGTGCTGGCGTGCTTCTAGGATGTGCTCGACGGTCGCTATCGGCTCGATGTTTGCGAGATCCGGGCGCTTGCTGCGAAACCCGGACTGGACGTTTAATAACATCTGCTTTTCGGCATCGAGGTCGGGATAGTCGACGCGGAGCTCGAACAAAAAGCGGTCTAGCTGCGCTTCCGGCAGCGGATAGGTGCCTTCAAATTCCAGCGGATTTTGGGTCGCGATCGTCAAAAATAACTCCGGTAGCGGCAGGGTCTCGCCGTCAAGCGTCACCTGCTGCTCCTCCATCGCTTCCAAAAGCGCCGACTGGGTTTTCGGGGGCGTGCGGTTGATCTCGTCGGCTAACAGAATCTCAGTAAAGACCGGACCGCGCTTGAGGGTAAAGCTGCGGCTGTTTAAGTCGAACACATTGGTGCCCAGAATATCCGAGGGCAACACGTCTGGAGTGAGCTGTACCCGCCTGAACTGTGCCCGAACCAAACGCGCGAGCACTTTTACCAGCAGCGTTTTTCCCGTGCCGGGAACGCCTTCGATGATGATATGACCGCCGCCGAGCAAGGCGACGAGGAGTTGGCGCACCAGTTTGCTTTGCCCAACGACAACGCAGTTGAGGGCAGCGGCAAGGTCTTGAAATAACGCGTTGGGAGTCGTGCTAAGAATCATGGGATCGCGAGACAGATTGAAGATCGGGGGAAACCAGCGGCAGACGTGAATTGCAAGTGCAATCGGGTCCGAGTTTACCGCGAATCTTCAGCTCGGTGGATTGCCTGCCAGTGCTGGAGCCAGTCGAGCAGCTCGGTTTCGCTCGGGCGACGGCGACGCTCGCCTCTGAGCGCGAGCTTGAGTTCCTCTTCGCTGCCGCCGCACTGCACCCAGGCAGCGCGCAACTCGCGATCGCTGAGAGGAACGGTCCCGAGACCGAGTGCCTGCTGTAACTTCAGGCGTTCGGCTTTTCCAATAAGATCCGTCGCAAATTCGTAACGCTCGGCCTTGTAGATAGCCCCAGCTAGAGCGCTGATATAGGCCTGGCTGTTGTTCGTTTCGGGCGGGCGCAGCGCGATCGCGGGTCCGAAACGACGGTTAGCCGCGCTCAGGAAAATAATAAGGACGATAACGATTTGGAGGAAGGCAACGAACAGCGGCGTGCTGCTCAGATAGTCAAAGACGTTCTCCTGGCGCTCGACGGTAGCGGTGACGGCATCTTTGTAACCGTGGATATATTCGTCAACCCAGATCGGCCGGCCTGCATCGGCCCCGGCGAGGCGAGCGAGCAGGGCGAAATTGTTGGGGTAATCTTGGTAGGCGTTGGCAGCAAGGTGGGGCGTGATGACACAAATGGCGCGCCCGTCGCCGAGCGCGCGTTCCCAGACCGTCATGCCGTAGCGATCGCTGACGATTGGCTCGACCTCCGTCCCTTGGGCAGCGGGATCGAGGCGTCGCGTAGTCTGGATTCTGACTTCACCAACCGGGCTGTCCTGAAGCGTATCGAAGGGGGCAGTCGTCGGTGGTTGTCGCATGCCGAGGACGACCAGGGTGTTGCCGTCTTCTACCCAGCTCTGGAAAGAGCCCGGACCGCACTCCGATTGCATGTCTGCGGGGACGCGCATGTCTGGGGGAAGTTCTGGGTGCACGCGCACAAACGTTGCCGGCGCATTCAGCGCCTCGATATCGTGAGGGGGGCGCTGCCAGCGTTGGATCGGGTAGCCTCGCTCTTGCATGAAGGCATACCAGGCAGCGTAGCCGTCGGGGTTGCTGTTGTAAGTCGAGCCGCTGTTGGGGCGGCTGGCCGGAGCAAATAAGAGAACCCCCAAGAGCATGGCTCCGAGCAGGATCGCGCCAATGGTCCATAGTCGCTGTCGGGATTGGCTCATGACAGCTCCTGGAATGCTTGCAAGCAGCGGTTGTACAGTTCCGAGTCGGCTTCGGCACGACTAAAGCATAGCTGCTGATGTGCCACGAACAGCGTTCGATAGGCCCGCGCGTGCGGCAAGCCCCGCAAGAGTTGCAGGTACTCGCCGTCGGTGCGGCTGCTCTCTTGGTAAATGATGCCGTTGCTGTCGAGCTGCTGTAGGGTGGCGCGATACAGACAGAAGATACCTTGTCGGTAATTACCGCGTAGAGCTGCCGACCCCGCACGCTGCATCCACAAAGAGGCGGGCAGGTCGACAATGTCGGTCGGGGGGCGATCGCTAACGGACACTCGACCGTGGTCGCGAAGGTATGGGCGCAACAGTTTCCAGAGCTGCCAGAGTCCCCAGGCAATCAGCGCGACGAACAGGATCCAAAAAATGACGCGGCCCAGGTTGTCGAACCACTCGCTCCCTCTCCATTTGGGAACCGGGGGTACGGGGATGTCGGTAGACTGAAGCTCCAACCATTCGGAGAGTTTTTGGCTCAGCAGCCGCGCTCGCCAACCAAGTCCGTCTCTGGCAAACTCCTCTGCTGCCACGTTCCCTGCCCGCAAAGTGCATTTCTATCCTACGGGCGATCGCTCGCGATCGCATCCAGAAACCAAAAATGGGCTCAGGGCGTCACCGCCGAGTCCCGCGGCGATTACAAAACGTTGCACGGTGCAAGCGACAGCGAACGGGGCGCTTAACCTGAGAGAGAATGCTGCAAAGAACGTATTGATATCGCGCCAATAGACTTGGCGGTAGGTTCTGTTGCGCAAGTTTCCCTTACAGATTTACCGGTAACAGGTCGGTCTGAAGAGCAAACTTTTCTGGAGAGCACACTAAGAGGACTCATCATGATCGTAGGGAGCATAGCGGCACTGGTTTATGGCGCGCTCGCACTTGCGGGCGGTGTCATGGGCTACAAACAAGCTGGTAGTAAAGCATCGCTGATCTCCGGCATTATCAGCGGGGCGCTCCTCGTCCTCGGCGGTGTTTTGACATTGCTAGGGCAGGCGTGGGGACTGCTGCTAGCCGCGATCGTTGCAGGCTTGTTGATCGTCGTTTTCGTCGCGCGCCTCGCGAAAACGCGCAAGCTCATGCCCGCTGCACCGATGATCGTTCTCGGAGCGGTGTCACTTGCCGTCCTCGTCAATCAGATTTCCAACTCCTAGTGCTGCGGCAACTTGATTGCTGCGTCAACCGAAGACGTCCGGTTTGGCAACTTCGAAAATCATTGCTGGTAGAAGCTTGCGCGTTTGACTACCTCTATTGCTAAAGCTGACAGAGTAATAGTTTTGGTTTGCCAACTTGCGATTGCTACCGCGCGATCGCCCGCCTCGCGTGACTGCTCATCGATTGAGTGACTGCTCATCAAGTGACTGCTTTTCGTGGCCGCGCGAACGCCGCGCACCTGCTAACCCTGAAACCATTACCCCGCCCCCGCTCGAGATTGCCACCCATGGAGCCGAACCCGAATCCGATTGCCCCAGAGTCCGGCGCACCGCTATCGGAGGACACCGCGCAAGAATTGCTGCAAGCTTTACGACACAAGCAAGGCGGCTGGCTCGACTGGGGACGATTGCTCCAGCAATTGCACAAAGGCGGTCGCGCACCCCAAACCATTTTTGAAGAAACTGGCTTCGAACCGATCCACCAAAACCAACTGGCTGTTGCCGCCCAAGTCTTCTCCACCCTCGACCCCCTGAGCGACGCCACGCGATCGCGGTTGCTCCGAGACGGGAGCGAAATTGTCTACGAACTGCGCCAGCTGGATCGCGAACGTCGCGCGGGTGCTGCCGAGGCGATCGTTACCAAGCAGCTCGATATTCTGGGCGCGCGCGAAGTCGTCAAAGCCGTCAAAGATTTCTCGCGGCGATCGCACCTGCCGACGGGCTTCACCGATACCCCCGGCGATGCGGTGGCCTTCCAGTACTGGCAGTCGGCGCGCGGCAAAAAAACCTGCAGGACCGATCGCGAGCGATCGCGCGGGGGCTTCAGTTTGCCGAATCCATTGGCGCGCGCGAGCAGATCGAAAAACTTCTCAGCGACTTCACCGTCGTCCCGAGTCGCCGCGCGCCGATCCTGCCGCTTTACCGCATAGAAAGCGAGGAAGAACTCCCCTGCTTGATGCCGGTGGTGAATCTCGGTGACGATCCTGCCGGTGTAGAAGCCTGTCCGCGCCTGGAGCCAACCGGACCGTTCGGCATTGCAGCGATCGCGGGCGGTCGGTGGGTAGCGCTACCGGGGTGGAAATCCCTCCTAAACGCCGTGGCGCCGCTGGCCGTTGCCTGCACCAGCGAGGAGTTACCCGAACCGCCACCGGGTCGGTCCGAACCGGTTCTTGTCGTCGTCGATCGGGCCGGGACCAACTGGTCGCCGGACGGTTACTTCCTCTGCGAACGCGAGGGGGCTCTGGACCTGCAGTGGTTTGAGGTCGCTCCAGAAATCGCACTCCTCGGTCGCGTACTATTCGTGTTGCGTCCGAAGCGCATCATCGACGAGGACGCGATCGCCACTACTTGGGATCTCGACGAGTAGCGATGGCTTCCCCGCGCAGGAGGCTGGCCGATGTCAGCAAAGCAGATGTCAGCAAAGGTTATTCAGACCCTCGACCGGCACTCTTAAACAACCAACCGAGCCCGGTCGTCTAGTTTAGGAAGCGTGAAAAGTCCCTGGCAAACCGATCGCCGAAAATTGCCGCCCGGATGCTGCGCGTGAAGCGGATTAGCTCGGTAATGTTATGGATCGACAGTAGCGTGGCGGCCAGGATCTCGCGCGATCGCACGAGATGATGGAGATATCCGCGGCTGAACGTTTGGCAGGTGTAGCACTCGCACAGCGGGTCCAGTGGTGTGAAGTCCTCACGGAACTGAGCGTTCTTGAGGTTCAAGCGCTCTCCGCTCCGCACCAATGCCGTGCCGTGTCGCCCCAATCTTGTTGGGATCACGCAATCGAACAAGTCTACGCCGGCCGCGATCGCAATAGCCATCTCGCGATAAGTGCCAACACCCATCAGATAGCGCGGCCGATCTGCCGGGAGTAGCGGTGCTGTCGCCCGCACGATCGCGTGCATTGCCTCCACCGGCTCGCCCACGCTGACCCCGCCGATTGCGTAGCCGGGGAGATCCAACGCCACCAACTCCCGCGCCGCTTGCGTGCGCAGATCGAGATGCACTCCACCTTGCACGATGCCGAATAGCGCTTGGTCCGTGCGCTCGTGCGCCGTCATGCAACGCTCCAGCCAGCGATAGGTGCGTGCCGTTGCCGCTTCCACGGCTGCGCGCTCGGCAGGATACGGCGGGCATTCGTCGAAGGCCATGATGACATCAGCACCCAGAATATTCTGAATCGCTATCGCCCGTTCTGGCGTCAGGTCGATGATGTCGCCGTCGCGCGGCGATCGAAAAACCACGCCCCGCTCGGATACCTGACGCAGTTCGCTGAGGCTGAACACCTGGAAGCCACCGGAATCTGTCAGCATCGGGCCCGACCAGCCCATGAACGCGTGCAATCCACCTGCCTGCTCGACGATCGCCTCGCCCGGCTGCAAGTGAAGGTGATAGGTGTTTGCCAGCACCATCTGCGCCTGGCAGTCCGCTAGCTGCGCCGGTGTCACGCCCTTGACGTCGGCTAAGGTGCCTACCGGCATGAAACGCGGCGTATCGACGATGCCGTGGGGAGTGAAGAAGCGTCCCGCCCGCGCTCCCGTGACGCTGCACGTTGCCAGACACTCGAACTCGAATTGCGATCGCGTTTGTTCTCCCAATCCACTCTACCCTGCCAGCTCTACGCATAATGGTAGTGCGCGGTCAAAGCCGACCCTGTGGAAGTATCCAGATTGGAGTGTCTGCCCGCAGCCGGTAGGGGTCGAAGATCGACCGTGAAAGGCTCCGGCTACATCGATGCCCTAGCGCCCGCCTGACTAAAATGCATAACCGTCTTCGTCAAGCTGTGCGTCGCGCCGTGCCGACAGGACCTGAGCAACCATGACTTCGATTGCCGCTGTGTCGAGGCTGTGTTCGAGGGCGCGCTCGTGGAGCACGGTCGATTGAGGCGTCAGGCTCAGCTGCCGGTTATCCTGAACGAGGTCGAAAACGGTAGCGCCGTCCGGCGTCTGGGAGATTTCGAGATAGTCAAAACATTGAACGTTGATATAAAGGGCGCGGTTGACAACCAGTGTTGCCTGCAGCGCGTCGGCAAACACTTCAACCACGTAGCCATCACCTTCTTCCTCAAGCGAGCCCTCGAGCACGTGCCGGTAGTGCACGCGGCCGAGGTCGCCAAGCAGGCGGCGCATATCGTGTTTGTTGACAACCGTCCCCGTTCCAATAATGCAAGGTGCCGGGAGTGATTCGGGAATCTCGGAGTAAGTCATGGGGAGCCAACCCTAGCAGTGGGCAAGTCACAGCAGCATTAGACGCCGACGCTCCGAGTCGCAATCTTTACATGCGATTGCAGGGGGGTCACATGGTGCCGGTACATGCAAGCCGCCGAGAACGAAGTAATCGTCGTCAGACTTATTCAGTAAGTTACGACACAACGTCAATGTTAGCCCAAGATATGCACTGCGATTGCAAAAGTCTGCACAAAAGTACGTTGCACATTGATGCGCGTTCTTTCCGCCGACAGACACATCGATCGCAAAGGGGATCGCGGGAATGAGGTCGATAACCCAATCCGTATTTAGGCGAGCACAATCTATAACTCAGTCCCTCCTGGGCGCCGTTGCATTTTATACGGCGATCCCGCTACCCGCTTGCTGGGGGCTGGACTTCCAGCGCGTGGCGCGATGGGCGGCGCTCGTGGGGGTCGCGATCGGGGGAATACTCGGAGCAATCGACTTGCTGTTGGCTTGGAGCGGAATGCCGGCGCTGACCCGCAGTGCACTGGTGGTGGTGCTCTGGGTCTGGATGACCGGCGGACTGCACCTCGACGGCGCGATCGATACGGCGGACGGTCTGGCCGTTCTCGACCCGCAGCGACGCTTGACGGTCATGCGCGATAGCGTCGTTGGGGCGTTTGGCGCGATCGCTGGTGCGGCGATTCTCGTGCTCAAAACCGCCGCTCTCAGCGAAATTTCCACGTCGCGATGGCTGTGTCTGATGGCTGCGGCCAGCTGGTCCCGTTGGGGTCAAGTGGCGGCGATCGCCTTCTATCCCTATCTGCACCGAGAAGGGACCGGCCGCTTCCATAAGGACGGGCTGCAGTTGCCGCAAGATCTGCTTCTCGGTCTGGCAGTCGCCCTGGCCGTAAGCGGCGCAGCTGGCTGGCTTGGCTTCGCAATTGCCTCGGGTGGCGCGGCGACTGCATTAATCAGCGGCGCATGGCTGTACCGGTGCCTGGGCGGTCACACGGGCGATACCTATGGTGCCGTTGTGGAGTGGACCGAGGTGATGGTGCTATGTTGGTTGACCTGTTGGTTTGGATGAGTGTCGAACGCAGCTTAAAGCTGCAGGTTTTGCCTCGTCATGCTCCCAACGGCGGTCGAGAAACCTGCAGTTCTTGAGGATTGAGCATTGACGCGGTCGGCAATTCCGCTTGCAGGCTAAATTACCAAAAAGGAGCCAACCTTGTCACCCTGCGGCGAACGCGATGAAGCTGCTTGCGGAAGGTGACAGCAGTATTGCCAATAAGTGTGCCAATACCCGGGAAATTGGGCACCACCTGAGGCATCTCTTGTCGCCGCTGTTAACGGTAGAATCCCGATCTTTCGCTGCCAAACCAGCCGCGAGCTGGGAACCCAGTGCTTTCTTCAGCTCGTCTTAGCCATAGCCTGGCAGACGTTTCAGCGTTTGCAGCTCTAAGCGGAGGGCAAACGCACGCTAATCTCGACTTCACGACAGGATAGGAGTGTCAGCGAGCTGGCGCGACAGAACTCGGCTTTCCGTTCTCAACAAACACGGATCGAGCCGCGTATATTGCGCAAATCGAGCTGAGTTTCCGAGTATCTATTGGCTCTGGATCGGATCGTTCGTCGATTGAGTACCGCCATTGAGGGAAACTAGGAGCGGGCGACCGGGCGATCGGGCAAGCTCAGATAGAAAGCACGCCAAGCGGAGTATCAACATGACGCGTTCGGCCGGCCGAAAACCCAATCGACAACCGCGGAGTAAGCGGGCGCGCCGCCATCGCTACGGATGGTTCGACCTTTTGCCGTGCCTGGAAATTGCAGCACTATGGGCGTGGGGCTCTCTATTTCTCAAGTATTGGCTGAGCGGTCAGTTGCGCTTGCTTATCCATCCGAATTACATCTGGCTGGTAGTCCTGACAGGCATTCTGCTGTTACTCGTTGCTTGGCTCAAACTATCGCAGTTCATCGCTCGGAAGTCTCTTGCGCGAGTTGAGAACGGCAACAGCGCCGCCGAGATGTCCCCTCTGAGCTCGATCCCGCAGAATTGGAGCGTTGGCATTTTGCTCGTGACAGCGGCACTCGGGTTGGTCCTACCCCCAACCGTGCTCGCCAGTCGGATGGCGCTGCAGCGGGGAGTCAGTGAATCGCTACCGCTGACGCGAACGCAGCCTCAGTCCTTCCGCGCCAGCATCCAGCCCGAGGAGCGCTCGCTCGTCGATTGGGTTCGCACGTTCGATGCCTATCCCGAGCCTGATGCCTACCTCGGCCAGCCCGTCCGCATCGAAGGTTTTGTCATCCACGTGCCTGAGTTACCAGAGGACTACCTCTTGCTCGCGCGCTTTTTGGTAACCTGCTGCGCCGTGGATGCTTATCCGGTTGCCCTACCCGTGAAGATAGACGGATCGCGTCAAGCTTACCCGCCCGACACCTGGCTTGAAGTCATCGGCGAAATGTCCGTGGACACCCTGCCCTCCCTCGCTGTCGGCTCCAGAGCGCAACGCGATCGCCGTCAAGCGATTGTTGCAGCCCATTCCTTAGAAACCATCCCGACGCCAGACGATCCTTACAACTTCGAGCGTTAATGGTTCCGAACCCTGACAAGCATATTGCATTCACAAAGCAGCTTCGATTGTAAATTCCGGCTAGCACGGAGGCCGCTTATATACAAAAGCAGTTATTACTGCGATAGAAGATCGAAGTACACCATCGGCGAGTCTCGTTTGGTCCGTGTCCTTCAAAGTCCAGCCTTTTGAAACCATGCTCGAGGAGGTAAGAGTACCCCTCTCGATAACGTTCGCGATCGCTGTTATCCCAGACAATTGCGCCATCTTCGCGCAACGCTCCGAGTGAATTCTTGGCACAGGCGACACGGTCTCTGCCGTCAATAACCACGACATCGAACTCGCGATGATATTCGAGGATAGCCCGACTGTACTTCCCATCTTCACGCTCGTAATGGCGATAGTCCACGTTTGATGGGACGCGCTCCTTCATCGAGGTATACCACTTGGCATCGTGCTCGCAGGCAACAACACGAGCGACTCGTTGGCTCCACCAAAACGTTGAGTTGCCACTCCCGTATTCAAATACAGCCATATCCCGTTGTATCCTCTTGCTCAAGAAGGCAATTGCCGGATAGGTAAGCCACGGCAAACAATTGCCACAGCGATCGACCGGCATCGCTTCCTCCATACTCCTGAACCAACCGATCTCCTCTAATGCGGGCTCAAGACTCTTACAAAGAAGCAGCCTTTTACCCTTCTTGCTGCGCGACAAGGCAGTTCTTACGAGCGTTTCCACGGATTCGTACATGGGCTATTTCTACTTTGATATCGGGCGATCGCTATTGAAGAATAGATGACTGAAACAGCTCGTTGGTTGAGGTATAGCCTCGCTCGGTGAAATAAGGTTCACTAGGAAAAAAATCGAAATTTAAATTTGGGTTGCTTGGCGTGTCCACCACTGATTCGAGCTCCGCTATAATCACATGCAATTAAGGAGATCTCCGTCCACACGAACGAGCTCTTACCCTTCTGAAAACAGCTTATTTGTTACTCTATCGCGTTCTAGATTGCAAAAATATAGCACTGAATACAGGGCACCTCGATAAAATGCGCGATTTTTAGTGCTTTGGCTACTGAAATACCCATGCTGCTGTGCCTACGTTCGGTCTTGAGCGAATTAATCGATGTGCCCTACAGAATGACTCCAGTTGTTTATCACGAATGTGGAGCCTGAGGTGGGCGATGCAATTTACTGTTACAAAAGCTGGGTCGGAGGTCTTCTGAAGCCGCAAATTGCATGTCTAGACAGCGGGCGATCGCGTAATTGGACCTCGCAATTGGCTGCGCTCCGAAACCTGCTTGCCAGTATCGACAGTGGTCTGTCCATTGCTTGTCATCGCCACCAGAACCGGTCCGAGGTATAGCTTGTGCAAGCTCTTACTCGGTTGCTTGGCAGTCAGGGGCTGGTGAGGGCACAACTACGTTCGGCTTCTGTCGGAGTCGTTGTTATAGGAGTGGTTATCGAGCGAGCGAATCAAATGTTATCAGCATCTGTAGTTCTCGGCCGGCCTCGCGATCTTGGCATCGAGGTAGGTAGTATATGCTGAGATTGAAATCTGGCATAATCATCTGCACGCCAAAACTACTATTATCTGTACATTACATTGGGCACGAGCAACGTCAAGTAGGGATCGAGCAGGGATCGAGTATGGATCGATTAGAGATTAGGAGCTCAGGAGGAGAATCGGGATGTTTGAACCGCTTCTTGTTAAGGCTTTTTTAGCTGGGATAGTGAGTGCTTGCTCGATGCCTTTGGGTTCTTTGACCGCACTCTACTGGCGTCCGAACAACCAAATCGTTTCCTTTTTGATGGCCTTTGGAGGAGGAGCATTGCTGGCGGCGCTGGTGATCGATCTCGTTGGAAGTGCTACGGAGAAGGGACATTTACTAGAGTTGATAGTCGGCGCGATTGCGGGGAGTTTATTGTTTACTGCTGCCAATCGAGCGATCAACCATTCTGGAGGCTTCTTACGCAAACCTTCCACAACCCTCGTTCACTTAACTCAGAAGGAGTCGCGTCAATTTGCAGAACACCGATCGCGAGTCAAGCGTATCGATCTGTTTCGGGACTTAGAACAGTCCGATCGACAGAAACTCGCACAGTATTTGCTCGTCGACTACCATCCTTTGGGGACGGTCATTTATCAGCAAGGCGATCCTAGCGAAAGTCTGTACATCATTGAAAAAGGTAGTGTTACCCTGCATGCTCCAGGTTCCAAAGCACAACTGCCCACTCGTTTGAGTGCGAACGATACCTTCGGTATGATGGCGTTTCTGACGGGTTGCCCTCACCAGACAGTGGCGATCGCGACAACGGCTCTTAAGCTAAACATCCTACCGCGATCGGATTTCGAATCCCTGCTCCAAAGCTCGCCAAGCTTAGTACGAAATACGGCGTCATTTCTACAAAGCGAAGCCGTTGCAGAATATCTCCAGAAACGTCACGGACTGGGTCTAGCTCGAGTTAGGGAATGGGTCGGATCTAGCGTGCAGAGCTTGGTTCGTGAAAGTGCTATCCCCCCAGCAGTGGAAGTCACTCACAAACCCGATGAGTTTATTGACATGGCTCACCGAGTGCGCCGGCTGCCGATTTTCAAGCATCTTCCCGCGGAAGACTTACAAAAAATTGCCGATCGCCTCATCTACTTACAGCGAGATGACGGTCATATTTTCTTCCAGCCCCAAGAGGCATCCGATCGCCTCTACATCATCCATATGGGGGAAGTGGAAATTGTCTACCCCACGCACTACCAAAAACCACCCAAGGTCCTAATTGCAGGTGATGTGTTCGGAGAACTGTCCTTTGTTACGAGCGCGACGCATACGGTAACGGCGATTGCTAAAACTGATGTCAGCGTTTGGGTGCTGAGAAAACAGTTTTTCGACGAGATACTGCTTCAGTCCCGAATATTGGAAGACAATGTCAGAGAGTTTTTGGGACAAACAAAGCTTAAGAATTACTTGCAAACCAGACAAAATTTCGAGCCGGCAAAAGCTGGGGAATGGATCCAGAGTGCCATGGCAACCATGAATGCCGGTCACCTCATTCCATCGGTAGCCGCAATGACAAATGCTGTTGAGGAACATAAAAATGCCCCCATGGCGATCTGGTTGGGCTTGTTAATCGATGCTATTCCCGAAGCCCTGACCATTGGCGCGCACCTGGTGACATCTCCGCTGAGTTCATCCCTGCTTGCAGGGTTATTTATTGCCAACTATCCCGAAGCGTTTTCCAGCTCCCGGGGAATGAGACAGCAGGGATTCTCGCTTTTCCGAATCTTCTTGATGTGGTCGTCAATTATGTTAATAACAGGCATTTTGGCTGCTGTCGGCGCCGTCGTGTTTACTGACGTTCCAGACGCGCTCGTCTCGCTGTTGGGGTCGATCGCTGCTGGTGCCATGCTGACAGTCATTTCGGAAACAATGTTGCCAGAGGCTTATGCGATGGGAGGTTCGGTAGTCGGGCTCTCTACAGTGATGGGTTTTTTGATCGTTATCTCGATCGTCCATTTAGCCCCCCACTAAATCGCCGCCAGCCCAAACGCTGGCAGCAGTGCGATCGCGGCTCCGAAACAAGCGGTGTAGGCTGAGAGAGCAGGTCTCGCTCGCGTCCGGACTGCCCGCATGATGTCTTCTCCTCGCGCGATCGCCTTCATCGTCGGTCTTTGCTTTGTGCTCGGGCTGGCAATTTGGCTGATCGGCGCTATTTACCAGCTTTACGTCGAGGTATCGTTCAGCTCCCTACTGCTGGCAAATCTGCTGCTGTTAGTGGTGCTGGTCTTGCTGGGGCTGCTCGTCGCGGCATTCGTTTACTACTTCAATCAAATTTTTAAGCCTTCGCAGCGATCGCGCCGGCCTGTAGTACGCGCGCCGGAGAAGAAAGCCGAAGCAGCGGGGGTCACGTTGAAAGCAGTACGGCAACAGGTCGGGCAAATCCAGGACGAAGTGGCGCGTCAGGCTTTGTGGGAGCGATCGCGCGCGATCGAAGCCAACCTGCAGCGGCAGGATCTGCACGTGGTGGTGTTCGGAACGGGTTCGGCTGGCAAAACCTCGCTGATCAATGCCTTGATCGGGCGCGTCGTCGGGACGGTCGGCGCTCCGATGGGGACGACCCAAGCGGGGGCGACCTATGCTTTACCATTACCTCGCCTCCGTCGCCAGATCTTCATCACCGACACGCCGGGTATCCTGGAAGCCGGTGTCGCCGGTACCGAGCGCGAACGTTTGGCCAAGCAACTTGCGACCGAAGCCGATTTACTCGTGTTCGTCGTCGATAACGACCTGCGCCAGTCAGAATTCGAGCCGCTCCAGGTGCTGGCTGCAATCGGCAAGCGCTCGCTGTTGGTCCTCAATAAAACGGATCTGTACGCCCAGCCAGACCGAGAAGCCGTGTTGGCAAGTTTGCGCGCGCGCGTCCGCGGGTTTATCGCCCCGCAAGACGTGGTGGATGCCGCAGCCGCGCCGCAACCGATGCAGTTAGCCAACGGTCAGTTCGTGCAGCCGGATGCCGATATTGAGGCAACGATCCGCCGCCTCGCCGAGGTGTTGCGATCGGAAGGAGAAGAACTGGTTGCCGATAATATTCTGTTGCAGGCACAGCGACTCGGGCAAGACGTGCGCGAGTCGCTCGATCGTCAGCGCCGCCAGCAGGCCGAACAAATCGTCGAACGCTATCAATGGATTAGCGCCGGGGTCCTTGCCGTAACGCCTCTGCCGGTGGCAGATATGTTGGGAGCAGCTGCGGTGAATGCTCAGATGGTGGTCGAACTCGGACGCATTTATGGATGCGAACTCAATCTCGATCGCGGGCGCGAACTGGCGCTGTCTTTGGGCAAAATGCTGGTCAGCTTGGGCGTGGTTAAAGGTGCGCTGCAATTGCTTGCAACGGCACTGCAATTGTCTGTTGCCGGCTATCTTGTAGGCAAAGCAATTCAAGGCGTTACGGTAGCCTATCTGACGCGCATTGCCGGGAAGAGCTTCATCGAGTACTTCCGTCAAAACCAAGACTGGGGCGATGGTGGGATGGGCGAAGTCGTACAGCGTCAGTTTCGCTTGGAGCGGCGCGACGAGTTTGTCAAAGCCTTCGTGAGCGAGGCGATCGATCGCGTTGTCAAACCTCTGACCGTTGCAAAGCGATCGCCTGAGGACGCTGAGGAACTAATGTCGCCGGCCGAAAATGACGCGCCTAGTCCCGAACTGATTAGTGAGCTTCTAGTCCATGATGACTGGGAGCGATCGCCGCAGTCCGACCGCGACTGGTAAGTAAATCGATCTCCCCCGGTTCGAACTCTTAATAACTTTCCAGGGCACCCAAACAGGCCAGGACATCGACGCCGCGTGCGGTCTTAACCGTTCGCGATCGCTTCGAAGCCGGGACTATTGCCAGCGCGCTGCAGATTGGAAGCGGAATTATGGCGAGTCGGCCCGTTGCGCCACGCAACCGCAAACTCGTGCCAGCCGTTCATCGATAAGATTCCCTTTTCCAACCTATTACAAACGATCGTGGAGACCGGCCGACGGGCTAGGCAAATCTGTGATTAGATATTTACCAATGGACATCAGCCCTTGTATAACCTTAAGTCAATGAACCGGATTTGTTGGCTCTGGAACGCGATCTGGACAGTCGCGCAAATCGAGCGCATGTTACCAGCAAGATCGCTAGGGTTCTCAGGCGATGGGGTCGCAGAGGTGCCGGATACCGGAGGTATTGATGTCCCAGTTCGTGTCATCAACGCACCAGTAGATAACTTTTGGCTCTTAATTTTGATGAGGTAGTTCGAGCGTGAGGCTTACAAACAATATCCACTTTCGCAACCTGCGCGGCGATCTCTTTGGCGGAGCAACCGCCGCGATCGTCGCCCTGCCGATGGCACTTGCCTTCGGTGTTGCTTCCGGAGCCGGGGCCGCTGCCGGCTTATGGGGAGCGGTTCTTGTTGGGTTTTTTGCTGCCCTGTTTGGCGGTACACCCACGTTGATCTCGGAACCGACCGGTCCGATGACGGTGGTGATGACCGCTGTCATCGCGAATCTGACTGCTGCCAACCCCGAAAATGGCTTGGCAATGGCTTTCACCGTCGTCATGATGGCCGGAGTTTTCCAGATGATCTTCGGTGCACTGCGGTTGGGCAAGTACGTCACGATGATGCCCTACACGGTAATATCGGGCTTCATGTCCGGCATCGGCGTAATCTTAATCGTTCTACAAATTGCACCCTTTCTCGGACAGGCCAACCCTCCTGGAGGAGTCATTGGCACCGTGCGAGCAATTCCAGAGTTACTTTCAAACGTTCAACCTGCAGAAACCGTGCTGGCAGCTTTAGCTATTGCCATCATTTGGTTCATGCCCTCGAAACTCAAGCGGATTGTGCCCCCTCAATTAGTCGCGCTTGTCGTCGGCACTGCGCTTTCACTGGTACTGTTCCAGGGTGCTGAGATCCGGCGAATTGGTGAAATTGCGGCTGGCTTCCCCGCTATTCAGATGCCCACTTTCACCTTCGACCAGCTGCAGCTCATGTTTGTCGATGCGGCTGTCTTGGGCATGCTGGGCTGCATTGATGCACTGCTGACGTCAGTGATTGCCGATAGTTTGACCCGCACGGAGCACGACTCCAATAAAGAGTTGATCGGACAAGGGCTTGGTAACCTCATCTCTGGTTTATTCGGCGGTATTGCCGGCGCTGGGGCCACGATGGGCACGGTTGTCAACATCCAGTCTGGAGGACGCACTGCTTTATCGGGATTGACTCGAGCTGGGATCTTGCTAGTTGTTATTTTGGGGGCGGCAAACTTGGCAGCAATGATTCCTCTAGCCGTTCTGGCTGGAATTGCACTCAAGGTTGGAATCGACATCATTGACTGGGGCTTCCTGAAGCGAGCACATCATATCTCGTTTAAAGGAGCTGCAATCATGTACGGGGTGATTCTCTTGACAGTTTTCGTAGACCTGATTGCTGCGGTTGGCGTCGGTGTCTTCGTTGCGAACATCCTCACGATCGACCGGATGAGCGCGCTCCAATCCGAGTCCGTCAAGGCAATCACCGACTCTGACGACGCGATCCTGCTCGATACCGAAGAAAAGAAATGGCTCGAGCGAGCTAACGGACGGATCTTGCTGTTTCAGTTGAGCGGTCCGATGATTTTCGGAGTGGCTAAGGCAATCTCTCGCGAACACAATGCTCTTGCCGGTTGCGATGCGATCGTTTTTGACCTCAGCGACGTTCCTCATCTAGGTGTAACAGCATCTTTAGCCCTGGAGAATGCAATTAAAGAAGCTGTCGAGAAGGATCGCCAAGTCTTCATCACCGTAACCTCAGGGCAAACTAAGCGCCGTCTTGAGAAACTCGATGTCTTCAACTCAGTGCCTTTGGATCGAGTTTTCGATAACCGCGCAGAAGCGCTTGAGACTGCATTTCAAATACTCTTGCCGTCAATGCAAGAGCAACTTCATTCTTCAACGCTGGCAACGAGTTAACCCAAAGTGAGAGCAGACATGTTTCGGCGAACTGTCTCGGTATTGCTTTGCTACTGGTAAGTCTGGAAATGGATTTGAAGTTGACGGATAGTGTTTATGCTATGGCGAGATACTGATGTGGAAGCTTGAGTGCGCTCTGGGGATTTATCGCTGCCTCTATCTCCCGCCAACTCTCTATGGAAGCAATCGCTCTGTTCGTCAGATGCACTCTGTTGTCCGCTCGTGTCTGCGATAGATTCGCCTAACCTCATTTATCCTGGATTGATGAGCGAGGAAACCTTTCGATAATTGTGCAGCAACACCTGAAAAGGAGGAGTACACAATGTTAATACTCGATTACTTCGATCTTTCCTTTTCAGAGATCGATCCGACTTGGGTTGCAGCAAACTGGCTTCTTGCTCGAACCCCATACATGCATCAGAACTTAACTGTTCTCGCTGAAATCTTCTTCGTTGTGAATACAGTCTTACTTGCCATCAAGCTAAAAAGAGGGGTTGCAGTACTTGATGTGCTGACAGCTTTGCAGGGTAGTGAGGTGGAAACAGTCTCTAAGCCGGAAGAAGACGCTTTTGCTCGGTTCTAGAACGGTTCTGGCAAAGCTTTCGAGCAGAATGAGCCGCGGCAGCCAACCTCAAATCCCCTCCCCGAGAAATCACATGGGTCTTTGGCTTTCACAACCCCGAGCTGGCAAAGACCTGAATTAGTTTCGAGTTACGCAAATGCACGTTCTACAAGCCTGTGTCCTAGCAACGGTATTCTGTGGTTTCCTCGGCATTATCTTCAAGGAAAACCTCCTGATGAAGATCGTCTCGATGGATGTCATGAGCACTGGCGCGATCGCGTTTTACGTTCTCGTTGCAGCACGCAATGGAGTCTTCGCACCGATTGCTTCAGACTCGGTCCGAGGGGCTTACGCCGACCCAGTTCCCCAAGCCGTGATTTTGACTGCAATTGTCATTGGCTTGTCAGTTCAGGCACTTATGCTAGTTGGTGCAATGAAGCTGGCACGAGATACTCCCTCCTTGGAGATTAACGAAATCGAGAAAGACGACGCATAATGAACGAAACTGCTCTTCTCAACACCACAACAAGCGTAATTCTTTGGATTGCATTTCCCTTTATCGCGGGTTTCGGCAGCTTTCTGCTGCCCAAATCGGATCGGCTTTTAGCCTTTGGAGTTTGCTCGACTTCATTAGTCTACAGTTTCCTGCAAATATTTAGACCGACCTCATTAACTCTAAAGTTGATGGATAGTTTTGGGGTTACGTTGATTCTTGACTCCCAAAGTGGCTTCTTGGTTTTAACCAACGCGATCGTAACTGCTGCGGTCATTCTTTACTGCCAAGACCGAGGCAAAGATGCCTTCTTTTATGCATCGATAATCTTCTTACACGGCAGCATCAACGCCGTTCTGATTAGCGCGGACTTCATTAGTTCTTACGTAGCCCTTGAAGCAGTTAGTATTGCGGCATTCTTGCTGATCGCACATTCCCGAGCTAAACGCGCGATTTGGATTGGCTTGCGCTATCTTTTTGTTAGCAACACAGCCATGCTTGTCTATCTGCTAGGTGCCGTTCTGGTTTATCAAACTCATCATTCCTTTGCTTATGAAGGTTTGAAGGGAGCACCACAAGCAGCAACTGTTTGTATTATTCTCGGACTTTTGACTAAGGGGGGTGTCTTTGTTTCGGGGCTGTGGTTACCCTTGACCCATTCCGAATCGGAAACGCCGGTCTCGGCGCTACTTTCTGGAATAGTGGTTAAGACAGGTGTATTTCCACTCGTGCGCTGCTCGCTCTTGGTAGATGATATTCAGTTAATACTTGGCGTCTTCAGCATTGCAACTGCTTTACTGGGCGTGTACTACGCGATCCTCGAGCAGGACTCCAAACGGTTATTAGCCTCAAGCACGATCTCCCAGATGGGCTTTGTATTGGCTGCGCCCAGCGCTGCTGGGTATTATGCCTTAACTCACGGCTTGGCAAAATCTTCTCTGTTTCTAACAGCTGGAAACCTTCCCAGTCGTAACTTTAAAGAGCTTCGCCAGACACCGATTCACGTGTCGTTTTGGGTTGTTTTAGTCATTGCAAGCCTTTCAATTTCTGGGTTTCCGTTGTTGGCAGGTTTCGCATCTAAGACGCAGTCTCTCAGTTTGCTGTACCCCTGGCAGAAAATAGCGATGAATGTGGCTGCTGTCGGCACTGCGATCGCGTTCTCGAAGCTGATTTTTCTGCCCGTTACGGTAGATCCTAGTGCGTCAAAAGAACCCATCACCAAACCCAGTTTTTGGGCGAGCATTGGTTTGCTGCTGGCAAGCCTGTTGATGGCGAATTTATTTTATCTCGGAGCGTACACGCCATCAAATGTATTGAAATCGCTCGCGATCGTTGCTATAGGCTGGTTGGCACACTGGGTTTATTTTCGTAAACTTGTTTTCTGCATGTTCGGACCATTCGAGCGGCTCGACCATTTGATCGGGATCGTGAGTGTGATGATGCTTCTATTATTTGGGATGGTGACGGTATGATTGCCTATCTAAGCCTTCTCTTACGACTCGCAATTTGGTTTCTGCTTACAGCTGACTTCAGTCTTGCCAATATTACTATTGGATTTTGCGTCGCCCTGCTTCTCCCTCCGAGGTTTGCACCGCCACCCGTCTTGAAAGAGTGGCTGCGAACGCTGTGGGAAATCATTGTGGCTATCCCTATTGCTTACTGGGAGGCCTTGGAAATGATTTTTCGCCCGCACACACGGGAAGAGATTGCCTTAGAACAAGTTAAACCAAATCGGACGCCAGGATTGATTTTTTTGGATATATTCTCAATCACGTTCACACCCAAAACTATTGTTTTGAAGTACCACCAAGACGGTTGGTATGAGGTTCATCGCGTACGGAGGACTAAGAGACGTTGAACTGGCTGATGACGGTAATGATGTTGGCTCTATCCATTCCGATTCTCAAGGCCGGTCAATCTAGCGACATTTGGGAGAAAACGATCGCTTTTGCCAGCATTGCGACTAAAACCTCGGTCGTAATATTGGTTTTCTCTGTCGTACGAGATGATTGGACGATTGGGTTGGTTGGAGTCTTGATTCTCAGCGTAGGCAATGCTGCCCTAATGCTGTTAGCTCATGTTATTCGGAGACTCGATGAACTATGATCGATATTGTTAGCTACTGTCTGCTTGGAATTGGAGCCGTGTTTTGGATCTGGGGAACTCTTCCTCTGGTGGGAAACCGTTCCATCTTATTCAAGCTCCACAGCCTCTCGGTTTCGGACACCTTGGGTTCCATGAGCATTATTGTCGGGTTGCTTTTGAAAATTCCCCGCGAGTGGCCTTTACTGTTGCTGGCCCTCATCTCGCTAGCAATTTGGAATACGGTTCTTGGCTACGTCCTTGCGTATTGTTCGAGTAGCGAGAAAGGCAATGCTTGAAGACAACTTCGTTATCGCGATCGCCTTGTTCTTGCCCTTGACAGCATGCATGCTGCTCTCGCAGAAAAACCCTTATCATGCCCTCGTTATTCGCGGTATTCTGGGAGCTATTGCCGCACTGTTCTACGCCCTTTTAGGGGCAGCAGATGTTGCTTTAACGGAAGCGCTTGTCGGTACGATGCTATCGATTACCCTGTACGCGATCGCCGTACGGTCGTCTTTATGCATGCGCTTGGGCGTGCTGGAAACTGACGAACTCGGCCTTTCTACCCATCACTCTCCAACTTCCGTAACTGAGACTGCGATCGAATCTGTTGGTTCGTTTGACGAGTTGCTCGGGATCCTGCGTAAAGCGCTGAGCCGCCACCACATGCGCGTCGAATTAGTTCCCTACCCAACAGCTCGTGCTCTGGAATCTGCTCTCCTCTCAAAAGAGATTCATTCGACCTGTATGTCGAACTTGGCAACTGCCCTTCCGGCACCTGCTAAATCCGAAGCGTGCCAACCGCAATACCATGTGAAAACCCGAGTGCCACGACTCTACAACTTGATTCAGCCTGAAGTCCCGCAACACTTGGCTAGTCTCAGTTGTATCTGAGGTGTACCCGTTTCCCTTTCTTCCGCTAGCTCGATATTGGCCTGTCGAATTATACGCATCTGCTTCCGAGGAGAAACCACTTGTGAAATGGATTTACGTTGTAGCCGGAGCTGCACTGTACCTTAAAATGCTTTTTTCCCCTGGGATGGCAGCTGAAACTGCCGATCTCGCAGTTGTTCAGATCGTGGTGGAAGAGAGTGGCGTTCCCAATGCTGTTTCGGGGATTATTTTCCGCAACCGACTCTACGACACGATTTTTGAGGTCGTTGTCTTTACCCTTGCTGTCTTAGGAGCTAAGTTCCTGCTCGTTGACGAGCAGCCGCACGCCACAGTTCGCCAATTTGACGATCCACCGTCAGTAGTCCTGGCTCGTTTGGGAGCGACGATCGCTGCCCTCATCAGCATCGAGTTGGCAATTCGCGGTCATCTGAGCCCCGGTGGAGGATTTGCCGCGGGTGTTGCTGGGGGAACGGCAATCGGCCTGATTGCGATCACCTCATCGCCGGTTTGGATGGAGTCAATATACCAGCGCTGGCGAGCGGCAACTTTAGAGAAAGCAGCAGTCTTGGTCTTTGTGCTAATCTCGGTATTTTCTTTGGTTGGGTACACCCTACCTCATGGGGAACTGGGGGCACTCATCGGCGGCGGGTGGATTCCCGTGCTCAATATTCTGGTGGCTATCAAGGTGGCGTTGGGCTCGTGGGCAATCATCTCGATCTTCATTCGTTACCGAGGGTTGCTTTAAACGCCGTCTTCCGGTTGTTATCAACCGGTATCGCGGGCGGTTCGCAAGCTCCTGAAGCTACTCAGAAGCGATCGCCGAATGCAAAGTGCACGGTCGAGCCGCCGTCGCCATTAAAGCCGAACTCGATCCGCACGCGCCCGAATCCAAAGCGAGCAAACACCCCAATTCCATATCCAAACCCGCTACCTTCTTTCTCACGTGCTGCTGCTGGATTACCAAGTACCTTGTTGTCAGTGCCGAGGTCGCTTCCATAGTCAAAAAAGAGCGTTCCTCCGAGGTTGGTGTCTCTCGAGAATAGCTTCAGATTTGCAATAGGAAAGCGGTACTCAATGGTTGCTTGAATAAAGCTCGAACCGGTTCCCAGTTCGCCGATCTCGTAACCACGCACGGTTCTGGTACCCCCTAGCGTAAACGCATTGTAAGGTGCGACATCACCGAAGATCGTGCCTGCTTGTAAATTTGCCACTAGTACGCGCGGGCCCTGAGAAAACCCAAACAATTTCAGCGGGACAAACTGAGTGACGCTGCCGCTGATTCGAGTCGATTCAACAGCACTATCGCCGACTGGAATGGACTGTTCGAGACCTGCCCGGATTGCCGTCCCCCGTGTGGGAAAGCTCGAGTCATCAACGCTGTCGAAGAACATTGCTGCTTTCAGCGCGAGTAGCTGGTCGAGTCCGTCGTCGCTAAACGCTAGCGGATTGCCCAACTCGTCCTCGGTGGCAATATCACTGGTAAAGAGATCGGGCCGCGTTGACACCACTTCATAGAGGGCACCCACCGCCACGCCCAGTTTCGGGGAGAACGCGTGGAAATACTCGACGCCGCCACCTAATCGATGGACAAACGGGGTATCGCTACCTGCCAAGTCCACATCCCGATCGCCTGCCTGAAACGCCGGAATCTGCGAACGTTGGTTGAATAGGTTGATAGCTATTTCGCCAGAGCTGCTCCCGAGTTCGTTGACATAGCTTAAGTCGAGGCCGACGAGGGCTGGGTCGCCACGCCCTTCTAGAAGTAAGTAGTCATTGCTGGAGAGCTGCTGGCTCAAATGCCCGGTTATAGAGGCAATCGACACGCGTACTGAAGCAGCATCAACCACCTCTATCCGCGACGGACCGTTGAGTACGGTCGGCTCCCGCAAGCGCGACCCCAATCCCAGCGTAAAGCCCCCACGCTGGATCCCCAGACTGAGACGATCGCGGCCCGGTTCGCCGGCTGCATCTGTTTCCGAATGGGCGGCTGATGAATCGGCGGTTTCCGAGTCGTCAGGGGTTACTTCGGGCTCTGCGTCGGTCTGAGCCAGCAGGTCGCTGGCGCGTTGACTACTCCTAACAATTGGCACGTCTCTAGCCGTCACTACTTCCGCACGTGCGGTTTCGGCGGGAGCGATCGCCGCGGGCACCAACAAGCACGTCGAGAGACATACAAGATGAAATCGCATTACAGCACCTCGAGGGACTGACAGCACTGACTCTGAAATCAAGATTGCGCGAAAATCAAGATCGCTTACACGGACGATTCTTTTAAGCAGACTCACACTCTTTATCGCCCACAAATCTTATGGCCCACAACTGCGATCGCGCCTGCAGGTCGAGAATGGCAGCCCTATTTTGCGTGCTTAACCGGCCGGCCCGTAGCGCACGTTGCAGCTCCGCGAAGCAAGAGCCCTCCCTGGAGAGAAGTTAACGCGATCGCGCAGTTTCGCAGTTTAAGATTTGAGCAACACCCCGCTCCCCCGAGCCGCATGACTACTCATTACGCATGACCTACAAACGCCTGATCCTGAGTTTACTCACTGCTTTTGCGGTCCTCAGAGTCTTTCTTTCCTTAGGCAGCAGCCTCGGTCAACCTCAGATTCAATCGCGCTTGGAACTGTACCAAGTCGACCTAGCCTTGCACGTTGCAGCTCTCCGCGCCGACGACGGTAGCGATACGGCCGATCTCGTTACCCTACGGGAGTCGCTCGTCGGAGACGCACCCTACGTAACCGCGCTGGAGAAGTATCAATCCGCGCGTGCGGTTACCGTCAAAACCCTTGACAGCAAGCGATCGCGCCGGCAGGAGCTGATCGAATTGGGCGTGGAATCTGAGGCACTTGCCCCGCTCGATCTGGCGATCGCCGACCTTCAGCGCTTCATCGCCAGCATCGACCTCAACCTCGGGTTGATCCGAGCACAGCAAGGCAAAACTGACGATGCCCTCCTTGCCTGGGCGGCGATCGGCAGCAGCAATGGGAGCAGCGAAGCACAAGCTTTTGCTGGTGCGACCCTCACCCAACTTTGGCAGGAACCACCGCACGTTGAGATTGCAGCCGAAACGGCCCTGACTGACGTTTTGGACGGCTGGTTTCGCTACCGGGCCCTGCAGCGGCTGTATCTGATCCAGGAGCGCGTCGATGACGTTAAAACCCTGCAAGCCCGCGAACGCGCGCTTGCGCGCGCTGCTGCCGCGAGACTTGTTGCCATTAGCGCCCTGCCCGGACTCGGCGGCTTGCTCGGGCTTGGCTTGCTGCTCTTCGTGCTGGGACAGCGCCTGGTTCGCGGCAGAGAGTCGCTTTTGGCAACCAAAGGCGATGTTGTCTGGAAGACGCCTTGGGATTGGGAAATCACCTGGCAGGTCCTCGTCGGCGGGTTCTTCACGTTCGGGTTGCTCGTGCTGCCGCTGGCGATTCAGTTGCTCGGCATCAATATTGTTGGCTGGAGCGCGCGCGCTACCGCTCTGTTCTCGTTCGGAACCTATGCAGTTCTAGCCGCAGGCGGTTTAGGCATCCTTTGGGTATCGATACGGGCATATCTACCGCTGCCAGAAGAGTGGTTTGTCTGGCGCGGCGGCAACTGGTTGGCATGGGGCATCGGCGGCTATTTGGTCGCTATCCCGCTCGTGACGTTCGTGTCGCTGATCAACCAGCAGATCTGGCAAGGGCAGGGGGGCAGCAATCCACTGTTGTTCGCGATCGTCGAAACGCAGGATCGACTGGCACTCGCAATTTACCTACTGACGGCTTCCGCGGCCGCGCCGCTGTTCGAAGAACTGATCTTCCGGGGCTTCCTGCTCCCCTCGCTCACGCGCTACATGTCCGTCTGGTCGGCGATCGCGCTCAGCGCCGCGATCTTCTCGATCGCCCATCTCAGCTTGGCGGAGATGCTGCCGCTGGCTACACTCGGCCTCGTACTGGGAGTGGTCTACACGCGATCGCGCAACCTACTCGCACCGATGGTGCTGCACGGTCTGTGGAACGGCGGCACGCTGCTCGGTCTCTACTTGCTGGGCAGCGGCATTGACTAATCGGATGCGATCGCGCATGGGAAATCTGTAGGGACCGACACCGAACCTTTGATTACCCGAGAAATTGGAGTAACCTAGAAGCGCTTAACGAAACGTAAACCACAGAACATCCATGACTGCAACTCAAGCACCGGTCAAGCACGAGGTCAAAGACTTGTCGTTGGCACAACTCGGCAAGCAGCGCATCGAGTGGGCTGGGCGCGAGATGCCCGTATTACGGCAGATTCGCGAGCGCTTCGCACGCGAGCTGCCCCTGAAGGGCATTCGTCTGGTTGCCTGCTGTCACGTCACCACCGAAACGGCTAATCTGGCGATCGCCTTGAAAGCTGGGGGTGCCGATGCCGTGCTGATCGCAAGCAACCCGCTGTCCACTCAGGACGACGTGGCTGCAAGCTTGGTTGTGAATGAGGGAATCTCGGTCTACGCCATCAAAGGTGAAGACAACGATACCTACAACCGCCACGTCCGTATCGCCCTCGACCACCGTCCGCACATCATCATTGACGACGGCAGCGACGTTACGGCGACGCTCATCCAAGAGCGACAAGACCAGATGAGCGACATCATCGGCACCACGGAAGAAACCACCACCGGCATCACCCGCTTGCGCGCGATGTTCGCCGATGGCGTGCTTTCTTTCCCGGCGATGAATGTCAACGATGCCGACACCAAGCATTTCTTCGACAACCGTTACGGCACCGGTCAGTCCACCTTCGACGGCATCCTGCGGGCGACCAACGTCCTGATTGCCGGTAAGGTTTGCGTGGTCGCCGGCTACGGCTGGTGCTCGAAGGGCGTGGCCATGCGTGCGGCGGGCTTGGGTGCCAATGTGGTTGTCACCGAGGTCGATCCGATTCGCGCCCTGGAAGCTGCTATGGACGGCTTCCGCGTGATGCCGATGTCGGAAGCAGCGCAGATCGGCGATATCTTCGTGACCCTGACGGGTAACAAGCACGTGGTCCGCAAGGAGCACTTCGAGGTCATGAAGGACGGCGCGATCGTCTCCAACGCCGGTCACTTCGACATCGAGCTTGACTTGAAGTCCTTGCGCGAGATGGCAAGGGAAGTGAAGGACGTGCGCCCGTTCGTCGAGCAGTACGTACTGCCGACCGGTAAGTCCGTGGTGGTGCTGGGTGAAGGTCGCTTGGTCAACCTGGCTGCTGCCGAAGGTCACCCGAGCGCGGTCATGGATATGAGCTTCGCCAACCAAGCAATGGCTAGCGAGTATCTGGCGCTCAATAAGGGCAAATTGGAGCCGGGTCTGCACTCGATTCCCCGCGAAGTGGACACGGAGATCGCGCGCCTGAAGCTAAATGCCATGGGCATCGACATCGATACGCTAACCGAAGACCAGTTGCACTACATGAGCTCCTGGAAAGAGGGCACCTAGGGAAAACGATTGCCAACCATCAGTTAGTTGTAGCGAGCGAGCGGTAACGAACGGCTAGCTAGGGTTGGTGACCGAAACAATTACCATTCGAATCCCGAGGCACAGTAGCTTCGGGATTCGAATTCTTGTATTCGTGGCGCGATCGCGGACACGATCTCTGGGAAGGAGAACGATGATGGCTCGATTGTCTGTAGAGTTAGAGCGCTTTTTATTTGAGGAGCCGCGTCAGTCGCGGGTGACCTTTGCCGAGTTGCTAGAGCTGGCGCAAGAGCGAGCGTTTGGCGTTTTGTTTGCATTAATTTCCTTGCCGTCGGCACTCCCGGTGCCAGCACCAGGCTATTCAGTTCCATTTGGCATCGCGCTGTTGCTGTTGGCAATGCAGCTGGCGATCGGGCGGGAGAAGCCGTGGCTGCCGCCGCGGCTCGCCAAGGGCGCGATCGCGCTCGAAACTGCCCGCAAGTTCGCTAAAAGCGGGACGCCCTGGCTGAAGCGCTTTGAAGCGATCGCGCGACCGCGTCTGACATTTCTTTGTACGAACCGAGCCGGTCAAGCATTGATGGGATGCGCGATCGCGTTGATGTCGGTCTCGATGATGATTCCGGTGCCGCTGACGAATACGGTTCCGGCAATGGGTATTTTTATCACGGGCGTCGGTTTGGTCGAAGACGACGGAGCGATCGCGCTGGGGGGTCTGATTATCTGCGCGCTGGGGGCGATGCTGACGACGGCAGTTCTGCTGTTCGGGGCGGAAGCGGTGCGTCAGGGCATCAAGCTACTGCTTGGTGCAGGCTAGGCTATCGAGTCATTCCCGAACCGAGAGCTTGTTTGTGGCAATTAAATTGGGTTCGCATCGATCCACTGAGTAGACCTCTTGAATAATCACTCTTGAGAAGGCTTGAGAAGTCATCGAAACCTCCTTTATGAGGTTTTTTGAATTTCTTTGTGTCGCGACAAATAAGGCTTTCAAGTTTTTTCCAGGGGTATAGCTTCGTCATGTCCGAACTAAGAGGTTATTTGAAAAGTAGAGTTTCGCGAGAATAGGCACATGCCTCACGACGAGGGAACAGAACTTTCAAGTCCTTTCTACGGGTAGCTCAAGGTAGTCTGATACTCAGCTGGACCCTTTTCAAACAGCCTCTAAGACTTGCGCACGTTATTCAAACCTTTTTCAACGAGACGAATCACCTCATCTTCAAACATTAACAGCAAAGGGATCAGCACCAACATTCGCCGATCTGGTCCTGGAACAAGGACCACGACGACCATTACCGAAGCAGTAATGACGGTTGCAATCCGACGAGATCGCTTCAATTTCCGGAGACCCCATCGATCCTTTGGCAAAACAATCTGGTGCTCTCTATATGCTATTAAAGTGAGATGAAGTAGTAGATCGGTTAACAAACAAACGACAATAAAGATGATATCGATGCCGGTACTGTAATTCAGAGACAGTAGAGAGGTCTCCTGATAGCCGCTTTTGAAGAGCAAACGGGCTGAAAACGGGAGCAAGCATACAACCATTAACGCCAAACCATTGAGCCAAAGTGTTAGTCGGCTGTGGACCTCGACCAGAGCACTGATACGACGTTGGTTATACCAGAAACCGAACAATACAAGAAACGTCAGTCCATAGTCAATAATAGTTGCAACGATCTGTTTGGCGTCCTGGTAAATCTGCTTTTCCGTGTCGGGCAAAGGCAATTCCAAAACCAAAATAGTCATGGCAATTGCGTAAACAGCATCGATTAGGGCACCCAGTCGCTCTCGGTTCATGGTTTTTCTAGACGATCGATTCTTTCTGAAAAGGACGCCAATATCAGCAACTCCAAATGTCAGTGCTTTTATAGGACTTCCTTAAGAACTCTAATATGAATGCTTGCTAGCAGGTTTTACTCGAGTTTTCTGGTGAACATGCTAACCCAGTCTCCTGGAATTAGTACTACATCAATGTTGTTGCAACCAAGACCCTCTTACTGCTTGGCAGAGAGCCTTGGTTAATAAGTTATTCGCAACGTTATTCGCAACTAGTCATGAATTAGGCAAGGGTAAATTCCTCGGCCAGACCGCTATTGGTAACAGCATCTAACACGGCGGGCTGGAGATTAGTTAGGGTAATGGCAAAGTCCGAACCGTAGCGCTGTTTGGTTACAGTTAGATAGGTCAAGCCCACTACGGCGATCGCCTGTAAATTGCTTAAATCGAGCACGAGTCCCTTAACGCCGTGGAGTTTTTCGATCTGCTCGCGGAGGGACTGTAAGCCGGGTTTGTCCAAATTGCCCGCTAAGGCGAGGGTCGCGATGCCGTCCTCGAAGGCCAACACATCGGCATCAAAATCGCTGCCGGCAGGGGTAATACGACAGCGGACCTCACGCATTTCCCGGTCGATAGGCAGGGTAACAGTCAGCCCGTCGCGATCGAAATTGTCGTAAAGTTGCCCGTCGATCCAGACTTCTGTCAGCTGGACGCTGCCTGCTGGAAGGATATCCGGAGCCACGCGCAACAGGTTGTCCTCAAACGCTCCGGGTTGGGGACTGAAATACAGATCTAGGGGCTCCTGGTTGTTGAGCAGATTGGTGTAGGTTGCTGCTAGGAAACAAAGCTCGAAGGAGTGGTAACCAGCCATGGAGTGACTCCCCTTGTCACGCTCCGTACCTAGGGCGTAGGGTTGACCGTTGGCGAGGACGTTGAAGTAAATGCCCCCCTCTTCATAGTCCAGAAACCAGGCGTTGTAGAAGGCTGCTCCCTCCCGGGCATAGCGCAAATATTCGGGTTTGTCACCGTAGACCCCAGCCAGGATGTAGTAAGCCAGAATCCCTTGCTCCTGCTGCCACCAGGCTTTGCGATCGTGCCAGACCAGTCGGTAGAACTCTTCGCCGTTCTTGAGGGTCCGCTCCATCATGTCGTACCAACCGCCCCTCAGGCGATCGCAACCGACACCGGGGATGATGTCGGCGATTTTATGGGCGAAGTCTCGGTAGGAGTCTTTTGCCTTGAGACTTTGCATCCGGGTCAGATTCCAGGCGACTTTGAGGTTGTGACCGACGACGCAGCGGGCCTTGTGGATGCCCCAGTTCAGGTCGTGGCTCCAGTCCCCATGGAATTTTTCGTTCATGAAGGGGCTGTAGTCGTAGTCGGGGAAGTACTGACAGATCAGATCGAAGCAGTATTCTAAAAAGTCGGCATATTCCGGTTTGCCCGTAGCGAGCCAGAGGTTAATCAAGTAAGCCGGGGCGTGGTCGCCGATGGAATTCCAGTTTTTGCGCTCCTTGTTGATGCCCAGGGACTCGGCGTGGGGCGAGAGGGTCACCGGATCGATGTGCGAATAGTACCCGCCCTGGGGACCGCGATCCTTAAAGTAGCGGTGCAAAAACGCGATCGTTGCTTCAATGTCCCGTAGAATATCGCGATCGCCAGTGAGACGGTAGGTTTGGGTCAGACCCGCTAGGGCGTAGATTTGCTCGTAACAGGGGATGGCGTTGCCGCCTTCATTGCCCCCGGCAGTGGAAGCCAGATACTTGCGCACGGAGCCATCGGGTTGGAGGGCAATTTCGCTATACCAGAAACAGGTTCTCTCGCTGGTGTTGCGAAAACTAAAGTGCTCCTGCATATAATGACAGCCCTTGACGGCGGCTTCCAAGCCCCGCTCGTCCCCGGTCATCATGTAAGCGGTAGCGAATCCGTAGATCAGCCGGGAGATAGTATCCAAGTTTTGGAGATTGTCTAACTTGGTGCCCTCGGCGCTGAGATCGGTGCGAAAGTTGCGAAAATCGATGGCGTTGCCTTTGCTCAGACCGAATTGACTCTCTAAATAAAAGTTCAAGAGTTGCTGAATTTGCCGGACCCACCAGTTTTGGCTCTCAAAGCGCAGAGTGGTTGCATCCCGTCCGAACAGGACTAGATGTTTAGCCTCAAACTTGACGCCACTCGCCTCAGGGTAAAAAATACCGTAGGCATGGATAAAGCGACCTTCAACTAAAATATCTTGCATGCTGGGTGCCATCAAAAACGGCTCCCCCAGGTTACGCACCATTTCGGCGTAGCAGGCTTCGGTAACCTTGACCTCGTATTTGCGCTCATCGGAGGTCTGCAGCGTCATCATCCCTTGGCAGTCAAACTCCTCGGGGAAATCGACTTTGGTGATGTAACCGGCAATGAGATCGGAAAAGGTGAAGTTAAGGGGGTTCATTGTGAATCTAACTCCTATAAATAGCAATTCAAGCGGACGGATTTACACCGGTTTTGCATCGAGGATGACTACGCTCCGGGCAGTCAATAAGTAGCGACTGTCTGTGATGGGTATTTCTTTGCCGAGGGGGGTGATGTCCTGAGGAGACGGCAGGGCCGTATCCACGGAGCGGTGCCATTGGCGACCGGGAATAGAGGGCAGAGCAAAGCTCAAGCTATCCCAATACATATTCAGCATCACGTGCACGTCGGGATCGTCACCAAAGCCCCCCAGAGTAAAGGCCAGTGACCGAGACTGAGGGTCGTCCCAGCCTGGCTGGCCGAGCTCTGTACCGTGCCAGGTGATGTCGGCTACGCCCCGGTTGTTGACGGCACCGGTGAAATAGCGCGATCGCACCAGCTCTTTAAAATGCCGGCGGCGACCCATAGCGATTTGCCAAAACCTCAACAGGTCTTGATTTTCCTCGACTTGTTTCCAGTCAAACCAGCTCAACTCGTTATCTTGGCAGTAAGCGTTATTGTTGCCATTTTGGGTTCGCCCCACCTCATCACCCATCACCAACATGGGAGTGCCTTGAGAAACCAAGAGAATGGTGGCAAAGTTTTTAAGCTGGCGCCGACGCAGATCCTCAATCCACCGATCGTCTGTGGGGCCCTCAGCACCACAGTTCCAGCTTAGGTTTTCGTTGATACCATCATTGTTGCCTTCGCCGTTGGCTTCGTTGTGCTTGTTGTTGTAGGCAACCAAGTCGTAGAGGGTAAAGCCGTCGTGGGCCACGATGAAGTTGACGCTGTTGACAGGGCTATGACCCCGCCATTGATACAAGTCGGCACTCCCTGCCAGTCGGCTGGCTACTTCCCCCACTAGACCTGGATCGCCTTTCACGAAGCGGCGGATAGCATCGCGATATTTGCCATTCCACTCCGCCCACCGGTAACCGGGAAAGTAGCCGATTTGGTACAAACCTGCCGCATCCCAAGCTTCAGCGATCACCTTGGTGTGGGCGAGATCCTCATCCAACTCGATCGCCCAGATCGCCGGAGGATGTTCTAGAGGCGTGCCATCCTCGCCCCGGGAGAGAACCGAGCCCTCGTCAAAGCGGAAGCCATCCACGTGCATTTCCTTGACCCAGTAGCGCAGGCAGTCAAGTATCAGCTTTTCCCCAATGGGATGATTGCAGTTAAACGTATTTCCGCAGCCGGTGTAATCGTAATAGTATTGGCGATTGCCGGGAACGAGGTAATAATAGGTGCGGTTGTCGATGCCGCGGAAAGAAAAAGTCGGACCTTGATGATTGCCCTCGTCGGTGTGATTAAAAACTACATCAAGAATGACTTCAATTCCCGCTCGGTGGAGGGCTTTGACAAGATCCCGAAACTCCCGCACGTGGTCCCCCGTTTCTGGGTTGACACAGTAAGTGGGGTGGGGAGCAAAGTAGCTCATGGTGCTGTAACCCCAGTAATTGTGGAGTTCCTGACCGTTGACCGTGCGGAGGACATCGGTGCTGTCAAACTCAAAGATCGGTAACAGTTCGACGGCAGTGATTCCCAATGCTTGGAGATAGGGGATTTTTTCGCGCAGTCCCGCAAAGGTGCCGGGATGTTTGACACCAGAACTGGGAGACCGGGTAAATCCGCCCACGTGTAGCTCGTAGATAATCGACTCGTTAATGGGACGACCCAAAGGCCGGTCCCCTTCCCAGTCGTAGTTGTCGGTATCGATCGCCACGCATCGCATGGAGGCGGCCATGTTATCGCCGGGAACACAAGCTTTACCGCGATTCCAGAGAGTCTTGTTGTTTCCTTTGGCGTAGGGGTCGAGCAAGACTTTCTCCGAGTCGAAGCGATCGCCTTGGCTCGCGTCCGTCGGTCCATTCACGCGATAGGCATAGTGGGTACCGGCTGGCAGTCCTTCGACAAAGACATGCCAAAAGTGAAACGTCCGGTGGGCGTTCGGATCGAAGGAGACGATTTGAAAGGGCTCGACCGCATCGTGGTGTTCGAAGAGGAGCAATTCAACTTGGGTCGCCCGCTCGGAAAACAGTGAAAAGTTGATGCCGTCAGGTTTGACTGTTGCCCCTAACGGGTAGGAACTACCGCCTGAGATAGTGTATTTGGGCTTAGCTGTGGTTGAATTCATAGGAAATACTTGGTGAGGATTGACTTACTCTTGGGCAAGCAGCTCGATGATTTTGTGGGCGAACAAACCGGCTTGGGCACCGGTTCGCCCCGTCACTAGATCGCCATCAACAACTATGTCCTGGTCCTGGTATAAGGCACCGTAAGCCAAAGCGTCACCGTGAAGATTATTATGACAAGTCAAAGGGCGTCCACGAATCAGTTCTGGTGCCGGTGCTGTCAACCACAGTGCATGACAGATCAAACCTTTGAGGATTTTTTTGTTTGTAAAAGCTCGCTGGAGAAATTCGGTGGCAGGGGGAAGTTTAGTGACATCCGCTGTATAGCGGAGGCGGTCGGATACAAACGCAGAAGGGACAATAATCGCAGCAAAACTAGCTAGTTCCTTATCGCTCATGTCCTCAAAGGATTCATGACATTCAAAGGGAGCTTGAAATTCATGGCCTTTGAAGGTGATTGATGACTGCCCCCACAGTCTAGTGAGAAAATGTAGGTCTGCGCCTTCCTCAGGAAATCGATAACTGTAGTACCAAATTTCGCGCTCGTAGAAATCACTTTCGAGCAGAATACCGATTTTCTTGCCATTAAGTTTCATGATTGGGACTCGATATTAATTAAGTTTCTCGAATGGGATCGAGGGGGGCTAAGCATCAATTGCTGAACGCAACAAATCCGCTATTTCGAGATAGCCGTATTCGATAGCTAGATCGAGGGGCGTCTTGCCGTTGTGGGCAACTAGATTGGGACGTGCCCCGGCCGCCAACAAACTCTTAACCGTGGCAGTATGTCCGTGCCAGACTGCATCATGAAGGGCGCTATAGCCGTTGTAAGGACCTTGGGCATCGAGTTCCAGACCGGCAGAGATTAATCTCTCTAATACTGCGCTGTGGCCCCGATAAGCGGCTTTGTGCCCCGGCGTTGCTTTCATGATGCGATCGACAAGGTGGGGATCTGCCCCTGCGGCGAGTAATGCCTCGACAAGTTGAGTTTCCCCTGCAAGACTGGCTG
Organism: Rubidibacter lacunae KORDI 51-2; assembly: GCF_000473895.1. Classification (NCBI taxonomy): domain Bacteria; kingdom Bacillati; phylum Cyanobacteriota; class Cyanophyceae; order Chroococcales; family Aphanothecaceae; genus Rubidibacter; species Rubidibacter lacunae. The sequence continues at coordinate 60,830 of NZ_ASSJ01000006.1, forward strand.
CGAGCAATGGGGTCGTTCCGTCGTCAGGGGTTCCGGTCGACGGTAGGCGTTGATTAACGTCATCGCCTTCTGCTAGTGCTTCGTGCAACGTCGTGAGATCCCGGGCCTGCACCGCAGCCATGAGACGGTTTCCCGCTATCCGTTGGCGATCGCGAGCTTCCCGGTCCTCAACCAGTGCCCGCATTCGGGCGATCACCTGTTCTTGAGCCGGAGAGTCCGAGGACGCGGGAGCCCCAGAGCTCGTCCCGATAAAGTCCGCAAGACTGCCTCCGTAACTGGTGGTTAGAGCGGTATTGGCACCGCGATCGAGGAGCAATGCCACCATGGCCGGTTGCTTATTCCAAGCTGCATCCATCAAAGGCGTATGCCCCAGAACTGCCGAGCGCAGATCGATAAAAGCCCCGGCTTCAAGTAGAAGGCGCGCCCCATCAGGAATGCCCCGTTGGGCTGCTTTGTGGAGGGCCGAAGCCCCCATGCGACTGTCTAGAACGTGAACGTCGGCACCAGCCGTTAGCAATATCTCCAGCAGTTGTAGATATCCGCGTCCGGCAGCGACCATTAAAGGTGTTAATCCCAAAGGATTTTTCTGGTTTACGGCTACCCCACCCTGGAGGAACTCACTAACAGCTGCCAAATCATTGGCAACAATGGCTTGTTCAAAGGCGGTTGTCACAGGTATTGAATCGGTAATTGCCATTATTTTTACCTGCCTTCTTCACTAAGTGTTCGCACCGCTAATTCCAGCAGACCCTTCCATGGGAGTGATGAGATGGACAATGTGACTCTCAATGGCAGGCTTGAAGGTCTGAGGCGATCGCTTCACGACCCACAGATGAGTCGAATAGTATCCAAGCCAGGTGCTGAATGCGGCGGGCGACTCCCAGGTTTTAGCTTCCCAATGGACCACCAGTTGGAGATCCGCTTGGCTCCCGTCAGGTGATAGTTTGATTTCAATGGCTTGAACCTCATGGGTCTGGTCGAAGTAGCAGGCTAAAACCGTGTTGCGATACCAATCAGCAAAAGCATCATGACCGCGGAGTTCTGCCTCGGGATACTTAACCAATGAATTAGGCAATAGTCGTGAAAGAACGGTTTCGAGGGGTTGATGGTCATTGAGTCCTCGGAACCACTCTGTTACAAATGTCCGGACCTCGGTTTGGGTTAACGGAGCCAACTCAGTCATCACCATGAATCTATCCTTTTGTGCAAAACCACTTGAGAAACTATTGACCGCAGCGCACGCCTACCAATTCCGGATGAACGTCGCCTTCTAGAACCAAATCAATAAGGAAGGGCCCCGGATGCGCCACGGCTTTTGCGATCGCCGGGGCGATATCTTTCGGCACTTCAACTCGACAGGCTTCCACCCCCAGAGATCGAGCAAGTTGAGCAAAATTGATAGTCGGTTTGGAGAGATCGAAACTTAACGGAAAGTCGTGTCGAGGAATATCTCGCTCTTGCCAATAGGCACTGACGTTTAGCTGCAGTAGTCGATAAGAACTGTTGTTGCAGATGACAAACTTTGCATCCACATTGTGGCGAGCGGCGCTCCAGAGGGCTTGGATGGTGTACATAGCTCCGCCGTCGCCTGTAAATCCCCAGACTGGGCGATTGGGATTAGCCAGTTTGACGCCGATCGCGCCGGGAATGCCAACGCCCAGAGAACCGCCACGAGTTAAGAAATAAGAGCCTGGTTCGGTAAAGCTGAGATAACGGCTGATGGGCGGAGAATTGGTTAGGGCTTCATCAAAAACGATAGTCTCGGGCAGTAGCTGCGTTGCCAGTTCTTCCATGAAGGAGGAAAAATGTAATGGGACTTTCCCTTTCAACGCTCGATCCTGCTCCAATTGCGCTTGTTTTTTCTCCTGCTTTGCTTTACCGATTTGTGCGAGACGTTGCGCCGCTTGCTGGCGTTGCTCTGGAGTCATTCTCTGGCCGAGCAAGTCGGCAAGTTTAGCGAGTGTTAATTTTGGATCGCTAACCAAACCCAGATCGACGGGGTGATTCTTGGCGATTTCATAGGCATTCAGATCGATATGAACTGTCTTGGCTCCCGGAGCAAAAATATCTCCTAGTTCCGGAAATACCTCTGGCAATATATAGGTGCCGCAAACAAGGTTGACATCGCCTTTGCTAGCGATCGGTTTGCTGTGGTAGCCGAACATATGACCGGTCGAGCCCTGGTAGAGAGGATGCTCTAATGAAATATTGACCTCTCCGGCATCCGCACTCCAAACCTCAGCGCCCAGAAGTTCCGCTACTGCTGTCAACTCTGCTTGGGCACCGGAGTAGGCAATGCCATCTCCGATGTAGACCATAGGCTTGTTGCCGTTGAGAAGCAGTTCTGCGGCTTTTTCCAGTAGTCCCTCATCCGGAATTGTGCGCGTAGACGGCAAGCTGGTCGGCCGGACTGTTTCTACTGATGGCGCGTCGGTAATATCTTCCGGAAGGCAAACGTACACCGGTCCCATAGGTGGCGTAGCTGCAATTTTGATAGCTTGACGCAACACCCTAAGCAGCGATCGCGGGTCCTTCACCATTGCCGCCCACTTTGTCACGGGTTTGGCAAACGCCACTAGATCTCCCGCCATTTGAGCGTCTAAGCCTTGAAAACGAAGTCCGGCATCGCCCCCAATTACCACCAACGGTGAATGACCTCGCATTGCCTGGTAAAGCGCGCCAATCGTGTTACCTAGTCCCGGCGTACTGTGAATTTGTACGAGAGTTGGCCTCTGGGTTGCTCTGGCGTAGCCGTCTGCTGTCATCAGAGCAATAGTTTCCTGAAGTGTGAGGATATATTTGAGGTTTGGATAACTGCCAAGTGCATCCAGAAATCCTTGCTCGACGGTGCCGGGATTGCCAAACATGTAGTGCATGCCATCGGCAAGAAATTGCTCGAGAATCGCAAAGCGACCGGTTTTCTGAGACATAGTTTTCGAGGAAAACTCCGATAACAGTTGGTGTAAGCAAAAGCGAAAATTCTAGAAAGTGAGCGTTCTAGGATCCGACCCGTCAAACAAGCCTGAAGGAACTGGGTTTCGTGCAAGCTCGAGTCTTAAAGTTTGTACCCTAAGCAATGCGGAAATCGAAATCTCTCATATTGTTTAGTTTCCAGCCAAACTCACAAATCAGTTCTTCCGTAGAGTCTTTTGGGCGAACTGGTAGTTAGCAGGCAGTGGGACCAATTTGCCCTACCAGCCGTAGCGCTGCAACCCTTTCTCAAGCACCTGGATTATTAACTCGCCCACTAGCTTGGAGTCCTGAGTGGAGCGGCCGGTCAGGAAGGGGTAGTCAAGAATGGTTGAAAGGGTGTGCCCTACGCCCCCATGGTATTGACCCTCGGGACCGACAGCATCCCTAAGAATAAATTCCAAGGGATAAAAAGGAGGACCGAAGTTCACGGCTGCTTCAACAGGGTTGCCATCATAGTCGTACATGCGAGCAAATCCAGTTCCATCTTTGTAATCGTATTCACGAGCGTGCCCGGTAACATGCTTGCCCCAGATGATACTTTTACGGTCTGTCCAATCCCTCGCAAAAGCGAGACAGGTCACGCAGTAACATTCAGCGGCAATTAATTTGTTCTGGCTCAAGAATCCGAGAATGACCGCGTGGAGCCGCTCGTTGTTGACCATGTCTACCATCGGACCGGAGCCGCCAGGAAGCAAAAGTGCGTCGTATTTCTCAATTTCCTCCCAGCACTTAGCTCGTTTGTTGTGGTAATCCTCTAGAGCATGACCGTAGTTGGCGCTATTAAAGTAGGGCATTTGCGGAAACCAGTCCGCTAGATCGATCGGCCTAGCTAGTAGGTCTGAATCATTGACTTCCCGAGTCCGTTTTGCATAGTGGCCATCTGTCACCACTTTGTCAAGAGGTGTGTCGAGAAACCCTTCCTGCATGCTGGGCGGTAATGCGGGGGGTTTGCGTCCATTGGCGGTCATGAAATCGACTTGGTAACCAGCTTCGAGCAATACATCATAGGGACCTACCAATTCCTCGCCCCAGTAACCCCACTCGGACACCATGCACAAAATCTTTTTCACCGTCCTAACTCCTACTCACGAATCGATCGCCTGACTAAATTCTACCTATCAGATACTCATAAAAGTACTCTTCAGACATTAAATTTTCCCGATGTTATGCAACTCGAACATAAGCTTTCAAGAATTCAGTTCAAAGTCCTAAGAGTGCTCGGTGATTAGAGATTTAACAAGCTAAATAAGATCGATTTTCTGGTCGATCGAAACTCTTTGCCGCACCTCTTAACAGAGACCACTGTAGGAACCTCGGAAACAAGAATTGAAACACAAAACTCTTTCAACTTCTGACCTAAACCTAACAAGAAAAACGCAATCGCTTTTCTCAAGTTTTCTTGGAATTTAGATAATCGCGAAAGTTCGTCACGAACTTTTGGGCTCGAAACAAAGATGACATTTTCCCGATGTCTCACCAGATTGAGTTTTTTAGATCTCGGCGCACCCAAAGCCATGGCATTGCTCGGAATATCGTTTACTCAAAGGTATACAATGGCGGTCTGAAAACTTGCACCTATTCAGTTCTATCCGAACAAATGATGCCCACTCCACAAATAACCTATCGACACGCTTTTGAAGAAGGGCGCATAGAAAAATTGCCGAACCGTCGTGCACCTGGAGCTAAAAAAAACATTTTCCCGTGCCAACCTTCGGTCTTATGCGAACTCATCGCGGTGCCCTGAGCTTCAAACCATCTTATGCCCGAGAGACGAACTTCGGAAAGCCTGGTAAGCCTAGCGCCTTAGGCAGAGCAAATGGACTCAGTAATCGGGATTCAGAACACAGACCGGAGATTTGCAGTTGCCAGAAGTATAACCAATCCATCCTCGACCAGCCAGGCTTCGAAACAAAGCTTTAAAAGGGTTGGTGACTGACTAGAATCAGCAAAAATCGCACAACCTAAGAAAGCCCGACTGGAACAATTTTCACTCGAAATGACGTGAGAATAGCGATCTAGATTACATTCTCAAATTGCAAGGCATCCCTACACTTTAAAGAACTTGATTCTTCAAGCTGCCGGTCAAACAACTGGAAAACCTGGCTTTGTCTGGCTATCGAACGAAGCTCAAGTCTTTGTCAAACAAGAACCTTTCAAAATCATTGCTAATGACAATTTTCTTGGTTATTCTCCATAAGCAGCAAGATTTATGCGATGCTAGCATGCACATATTTTTAGTGTCAATGCTTCCGCTCTGCGAATCGGGGGAAAGAGCACAAACTTCGACTCCACAACAGGTTCGGTGCTTCAGCAATCTAAACGTCTCGACGTAGACTATCATTCTCGATCGGTCGCGCGCTCCTCGTTTTCGCGAGAAATCAAACCCGACAAGAAAGACGTGAATCTCTTCCGAGCTAGGTGTCGCTGCTGCACTGTCACGTCAATGGCAGAATGTAACCATTACTACATTCTCGATCCAGGGATGTTTCGCGACTCGCGTATCAACTGATTTCTTCAGGGAATTTATCTGATTGAGCAATTGTTGGTGACTTGAGAAGCTGCCGAACCTCAAAATCCGTATAAGGTGAGGATTTTAAGTATTTTTCTCCCAAATCAACTGAATTGCTAAAGCTGTATGGTAAAGGTTTTGGGCTTTGCAGCGGCTCGATAGGATGCTACCGAAGCCGAGCAACGACGCGATCGGACCACTAAACTAGGG
>NZ_ASSJ01000007.1 GCF_000473895.1 Rubidibacter lacunae KORDI 51-2
TCCAGGCTAGTCTGAGTGGCTGTTGCGATGCGTTATGCGAGCACCGTAAGGCGAGCGCAGCTCGTTGACGGACACCCCAATCTTCTCCTGCATTCCAGATCTGGGTCTGGCGATAGGTTCCCGACCAGTTATGATTCACCCGGTGGCTGATAGCCCCAGCGCTCGCAATAGCGTCCCCAGTGCTGTCGGACGAGCGCGTTGTCTTCATCGGCAAATCGATAATGGTTTTTGCGATACGTTTCCTGGGCGTCCAAGTAAGTTTGAAAATGCGATCGCTCGGCGGCGAAGTCTCCGATTGCTAACGCCGCGTAAATTTTCTCCACGTGACTGAGGGGATCGCGCTCGAAGTCCTCGAAGCGCAGCTCGATAAACTCGTTGGGTGATAAGTCGGCGACGTCACTGTAAAGCGCGTCCAGCATGCGCGGGTAGGTCTGGACCACGACCTCGTCTATATCCACATCACCATAAGGCTGGAGTGCCAACTGCACGAATAGCGCCCGATAGAAATTCCGCATCGATTGAAACACGACGTAGGGATTGCGGTAGATGTGGACGAACTTCGCGCCGGGGAAAAGCGATCGCAACATCGCCACGCGCGCCGTGTAAACCGGGTTTTTGATCAGCGGGCGTTTGCCCGTTTGCAAATAAAGCTTGCGGAAGAACAAGGTGGCTACCTGCTGCCACGTCTCGATCGCCTCGGGCGAACACCCCTCGAAGAAAATACCGGCGTTGAACTGGGCGCGGAAGTGTTTGGGAAAATACAAACCGTGGTAGAACGACACCGTTTGCATGTTGGCCAGGGCAATTTCATCTTCCTGGGGCGAGTCTGGCTGGACTTTCACGCGATCGATATAGCGCCCGGATGGCAGGAGCTTTTCGAGGAACGGGCGCAACAAACTTGCCAGGGTCAAGAAATCCCATGGCAGTCCGGTTGCCAGCGGCGAGACATAGGCAAATTCGGGCGAGCGGCTCAGGAAGTTGTACAAAAACGTCGTGCCGCTGCGCCAATGTCCGATGATGAAGACTGGCGGTGGCATGTCAGACCCGCGTCCCGCAACGATCGCCCGCTCCAGTAACGTAAACGGCGATCGCAACACTGCGGTTGCCATCGCCAGCGAGACATGGGGAAGTTGAGCGATCGGCACGAACCCATTCCGGGCCAGCACGCGCACCAGCGTCCCCACGTCGCTGCCCATCAGTGGGTGCAGCAGGCGCGGCTTCATCGGTGCGATTGGCGCAGTCGCCTGGGTGTCAGTCTTTAGGGTCATCGAAGTTCTGAAGAGATATCCAGACGCGATCGGTAAGCGAATATCGTACACGGCTTGGCAGGCACGCAACCGGATTTGACGTTGGTACCGCGATCGCACAAGCGCGATTCGGATTCCAGGCGATCGCATCGCGCTTAGCTGGAAACAGCTAGTTCGGGAGCGAGTACATCTCGCTCGCCAGACTGCAGGCGAGTTGCCGCGCAATCGATCTCCGCTGCAGTTAGATCGGGAACGGATAACTGCCACGTCACGCGCGGATAGTATGCGTGCGCCATCGATCGCTGATAAGTCGGATCGTAGTGACTTTCGAGTAAGTCGCATACCAATTCGGAGAATTGACCGCGATCGATCGCCTCGCACCATTCCTGCACCTTACGCGTTCCGTGTCGTTCGCGTAATTGCCTCAGCCTGGCTTTTAAAAACTCGGGATGCTCGACTAAATGAGGATATTCGTCCAACAAGAACCGGACCCGCGAGGCGACTGGAACTTGCACTTCCACGCACTGCGCGTTTTTCATTTGCTGCCACAACGGGGCTGGCACGTGCAACTGACCGATGCGGTTGCTCTCCGATTCCAGCCACACCGGCCGTCCCGGCTCGCAGCGCTCCAGCGCTTGCCAAACCTCTGACTCGAACCATTTCTGCGACGGTTGTACTTCCGGTTCGGAGGTCGAGCTTGGCGCGCTCCATTCCTGCCCCAACAGCGATCCGCGATGGTTAGCCAGTCCTTCCAAGTCGATCGCCTGCGCGCCAACTGCTGCCAGCCGCTGCAGGATGCGGGTTTTCCCCGAGCCCGTCAGCCCGCACAGGATCTGGAACTGCAATCGACCGCTCAGTTCTGCCACGCGATCGCGGACGTGGTTGCGATAGGTTTTATAGCCACCGCGCACGACGGTTGCCTGCCAGCCGATCTGGAGCAGAACCATTGCCAAGCTGTTGGATCGCTGACCGCCGCGCCAACAGTAGATCAAGGGTTTGTAGTCTTTGTCGCGATCGCTCAAATGCGTCTCTAAGTGCCGGGCAATGTTTCGAGACACCAGTGCCGCACCTACTTTGCGAGCGGCAAAGGGCGAGTCTTTTCGATAAAGGGTGCCGACCCACGCACGCTCGTCGTCGTCCAGAACCGGCAGGTTGACCGCGCCGGGAATGCGGTCCTCTTGAAATTCGCTCGGCGATCGGACGTCGATAATTTCGCTGTAGGTCTTGGGGAGCGGAAACGTCACGTATTCCGGCGATCGCGCTATCAATGATTCGGTCTCCGATGACGAACTTGTAAGTGGACTCGACCGGCACATCCCCCTATGTCAGCTTCAGGCTTGTACCTGACGAGGCGAAGCTGCTCGACGCGCGGCTCATCTGCCATAGTAATCTCGATTCTTCGGAGTCCTCAGGACAACATCCCGCTTCGCGGTTTTCGGGCGATATTGTCAGCGTTGGTTTGGGGTCGGTTGGTTGAAAAGGCTGTTCGAAAAATCGAATTGCGCGCAATCGAGCCTATGCATCGCGACGAAAGAATAGGATTCTCGAGGCTTTTCTACACGGGGCGCTCGGGGTAGTCAGATACCCGGCTGGAACCAATTCAGAGAGCCCCTCAAGAAATGCACGCGGACTTCGCACGCGCAATGGGTCGGAGTTGCACCCGAGTTCCACCGTGCAAGAAGTATTGGAGGGTAGTTATTCTCTAGAGGTTGCGCCGGCTTGAAACGGCTGCAGGCAGAGAGAGGCTTCAGAAAATTAGCGGCAGAAACACCTTCAGCATCTGGCGGATTTGTAAGAGCAAGACCGTTTCGCGCACGCTGGAGTCGAGCTGAGGTGGGTACAGCGACTCGCCCAAGGCGGCTTCGAGCTCCGCATACTCTGCAGGACCTAACGGTCGACCGTCGAGCGGCGACCGCGCGTCGATAATGATTTCGGCCCGCAGGACTTCCTCTGGCGTATCGTCGGGGGATGGTAAGGCAAGCACGGGAGCAGCGGGAGCAAACGCGCCACAGGCGGCGATGAGACCGGCAGCAATGGGGAATTTCACGGGCTAATCCTCCAATCCAGGCGGTAGCGGTTCGCGGCAGCGGTGGTGGATTTCGGCAATGCGAGCGAATGCCCAAGGATACTTGTCGCGATAATCTGGAATCCGCACCAGCGGGCTGAGCAATGCAGCAGCGGTCAGGTCGGCGTGGCTGAGGGCGTTGCCAACCAGGTATGGCTGCGTTTTCCAGTCGGCGATCGCGTCAAACGCCAACCGCAGGCGATCGTGCGCCAGAGCCACGGTAGTGGGGGTGATGCCGTACTGGCGGCGGACGACGGCGATCAAAATCTGCGAGAACGGGCTGGGGTCGAGCTGCTTGCCCGCCCCCGCCCGGAAATCGTAGTACGCGAAACGAGTTGCAGTGCCGATGCTTTCGTCGAACCAGTCTTCCAGCCAATCTGCTTGACGGCGGAGTTCTGGGGCGCGCGGCATCAGCGGTGGATCGGAAAAAGTTGCTTCAAGATAGCGCAGAATCCGCGTTGAATCGGCGATCGCCTCGGGGGCGCGTTCTGTCTGCGGCACCAAGACCGGCAGGGTGGTCAGCCCGGTGAGGGGTCTGAGTTTGAGCGCGTGCAATCCCGGCGTTAGATTCTCGACGGTATAGTCGAGCTGCTTGAAGCCAAGGGCAAGGCGGGCTTTGCGGCAGTAGTGAGACGTGCTGAATTGCAGCAACAGCATGGCGGTGCGATCGCGAAGCCTTCTCTGTCAGAGTACAGCAGGTTCGCGTACGGTAGGTTCGCGACGCACGGCGCTAGCAGCGGCAGGTGGTGACGCCCGCACTGGCTCGTCCGGTCTCGCGTTGCTCGATGGCCGGTCTGCGGTCAAAGGGCAGTTCGTGGGGGGGGATGCGCGATCGCCCTTAGAGACTTAGGTTTTCCAATTCGCGGCGGGGATTCTGACTGCGGTTGCCGCGCAACTGTTCGTAGAGATCGCGTTCGGTCGCGCTGAGTTGCTTTGGAGCGGCGATCTCCAAGCGCACGAGCTGGTCGCCGCGATCGCGTTTGGGTCGCGGCCAGCCCTTGCCGCGCAAGCGCAACGACTGCCCCGACCGTATGCCTGGCGGCACTTTCACAGTTACGGGACCGTCTGGCGTCGGGACGGAAATGTCGGCGCCCAATACGGCTTCATCTGGTGCGATCGGGACGTCGCAAACTAAGCTGTCGCCTTCAAAACGGAAGAACGAATGGGGTTGAAGCGCGACTTTGAGATACAGGTCGCCGCGCTGGCGGCTATCGTAGGGGCTGGACTGACCCTTGCCACGTACCCGCACCCGCGTGCCGTTTTTCGCGCCGGGAGGAATCCGGACGACGATGACCTCGTCGGCTACGCTCAGGCGCTTCTGCACGCCGTGAAACGCCTCAGAAAACGTCAGGCGAATTGTTGCTTCGCGATCGCCAGCGGGCGCGCGATCGCCAAAGCCGCTAAAGTCCTCCGCCCCGGTCCGAAACCCCCCAGGGCCGCCGGGATATCCGCGCGGCCGTCCCGTACTGCCGAAGCGGCCGAGCAATTCGTCGATGAATTCTTCAAAGCTGCCGTACTGACTGAAGTCGAAGCCGCCCATATCGGCCCCGAAGCCCGCTCCCGGTGGACTGCCTTGACGGCCCGCTTGCTGCCAGTACTGCCCGAATTGGTCGTATTTCTTGCGCTTCTCCGCGTCGGAGAGCACCTCGTAGGCCTCGCTGATTTCTTTGAACCGATTTTCGGCTTGTTTGTCGCCGGGGTTGCGATCGGGGTGATATTTAAGAGCGAGCTTGCGAAACGCGCGCTTGATGTCTTCGTCGCTCGCGCCCCGCCCGACGCCGAGAACGGCATAATAATCCTTGAAATCCGTCGATGCCATCGTCGCTCGCTCCCCTGCGCGTACTTGCGGGCACTGTGCCGAGACTGGGTGGGACCTCTAGCAGGATGTTCTTCCCGAGCGGGCAGCAAGACCCACCGCCGGCAGCAATCATCCCAGTGACCGACACGACGTGCCAGCGCTTTACTTCCTAAGGTATTCCCCGTTACTCAGCACAAGGGTAACAGAGGCGATCGCGGTCTGACGTTCGGATATCGCTCTGGTCGCGGCGGGCAATGTCCGCACTCGCTCTGCGTTGGTAGTGCAGCAACGCGTCTAAGCCATCGCTATGGGACGGGGGCGCGGCTCGCAGCTTGCGGTCCATGCCCAACATAACTTCGGTTGGAACGACGCGATCGCGGCGGTCGTTGTGCTGCAGGCACATCGGGAGGGGGAGGTCGAGGAAAACACCGGTGATGCGGGTGAATCCACAGGCGCGGGCGCAAGCTATTGCGTCCCGACGATGGCGGCGGACCACGTTGGTGGCATCGTAGATCGCACCGGGGCAATGTCCGCGACGGATACTTTCTACAGCCCGACACAAGCGAACTTCTGCGTGTTTCCACACGTGCAGCCAGCTGCCCTGGATAGCAGCATTTCCGTAAAGGTCGGCGCGGATAGCATCGGTGGAGACGATCTGCGTGTCGGGGAAATCGGTCGCCACGGCGCGCGCGAAAGTAGATTTGCCGCTACCGGGCAGGCCGATTAGCAGGATGAGCGGAATCGTCACGGGTCGAGCGAGCGGGTCGCGATTGCCTCAACCGTAACCGATCGCACCCAAACTAGGCGTACTAAACTCGATCGCGTGCTATGTGGCGGACGGGGTCCCGCTCGCATGGTAAATCTCGCCCGCAATCAGTCCGGGCCGTGGCGATCGCCCTACTTGCCGGTCCGATTGAGGTGGAAGTTCTTAGTTTGAAGGCGATCGCGCGGTACATCGCACGGTATGACGAGCGGTGGCAAGACTTGGGTACGGATTGCGCGCGTGGATTGTCGGCAGGGCGCGTCTGGTGGCGGGTCGGGGGAGTGTCGCGCCGCAGGGCGGATAGCGATCTGCGGAGTCAGTAAACTTACATAGGACGCCACCTGCGGTTATGTGGCGCAGGGTGTCATGACGTTGAATGCGATTCTGCTCCTTCTGAGCAGCCTGTCCTGCGGCTCCTTATTAATGCAGACGCTGTCGGCGCGTCAGAATCGCGGCTGGTCGGGCGTGAGTGCTGCTATCCTTGGCGCGATCGCTGCTACCCTCGCGATCGCGCCGGGAGCTGCAGGGTTAGTGGGCGGCGGGTTGTGGCTGACCTTCGTGGTCGTGCCGTTGGTCGGGAAGCAAGGCGTTAGCAGTTTGATGCGCCGCGAGCGCTTCCGGGAAGCGCGGTGGCTGTCCGCGCGCCTAGCATGGCTGCATCCGGCGGATGGCTGGCCCGACCAACCGCGCCTGCTGCGAGCCCTCGAACTCGGCCAGCGCGGTCAGCTCGATCGCGCCGCACAACTGCTCGACCCCTATCGGTCCCGTCCTTCGGGTTTCGGGTACGCTGCCGCCACGCTGCTCTACCGCATAGAAGCCCGTTGGGACGAATTGCTGCAGTGGATGGACGAGTCCCTGCCGAGCGCCTTGCGGCGAACGCAGCCGACGCTGACGCTGGTTTACTTACGTGCCCTGGGCGAAACCGGCAAGCTCGACAGTTTGTTGTGGCAGCTGACAACGAGCGCCAAGCTGCTGGCGCGCGCCGGCAATTCCATCAATCTTCACCAGGCACGACTCTACGCGGTAGCTTTTTGCGGGCGCGAGGATCTGGTCCGCCGACTCTTTGCCGGTCCCCTTGCCGGTTCTTCACTATCGACGCGGAGTTTCTGGCTGGCGACTGCTGCCATGGCTGCCGGCGATCGCCGTGCGGGCAGCCAGCAATTGCGTCAGCTGTATGCGGGCAACTCCTCTACCTTAGACCGCGCGATCGACTGGCGTTTGAGGCATCCCCCTGCCCTTGCTACCGCCCTTAACCCAGCGGTTCGACAGATCCTCGCGCGGCTCGAAGATGATTTTGTTCAAGAAAGCCGCTATGCCGATGCCGTGACGCCAACGTTCAAACTCGCACCACTCACCCTCGCCCTGATCGGCCTCAACATGGCTGTGTTCGGTCTCGAAGCGTGGCTGGGCGGTACCCAGGATCGAGCAGTGCTGTACCGCCTTGGCGCGCTGGTGCCGTCGGTTGTGGTAGCAGGGGAATGGTGGCGGTTGCTGAGCGCGAACTTTTTGCACTACGGACCGCTCCACTTAGGCGGAAACTTGCTGGGACTGTGGTTGTTTGGACCGTATGTCGAACGCGCGTTTGGGTTCGGACGCGCATTGGTGGTGTACTTCACCAGCGGTGTTGGTGCGATGTTGCTGTTCGTTTTGCTGGCGCTCCAATTCGGCGATCGCGACAGCTTCTTGGTCGGAGCGTCAGCAGCCATTATGGGAACGATCGGCGCTACGGTGGCGATCCTGTGGCGCGGCTGGCGAAGAGACAAATCGCGGCTGGCTGGCAAGCGACTGCGGTTGGTGTGTTTCATCATCGGCGCGCAGATGCTGTTCGATATTGCCGTTCCGCAAGTCAGTTTTCTCGGACACCTGCTCGGGTTGATGTTGGGCTACTTCAGCTCTCTGCTATTGTTGCGACGGTGGGAGTTTCGCGACGATCGCGAAGGGTAAAGGGCGAACTTGAGCGGGGCGATTCTCGAACTGTGGACCAGAACGAGCGGCACGTGGATAAACATTGCCACCGTTATCGCGGGAACGGTGGCTGGAGCACTCTTGCAGCGGCGCTTGCCACAGCGCGTGCTGCGCGTTATTACCCAAGGTGTCGGCTTGCTGACCCTCTGGCTGGGGTTTTCGATGGCCGAGAGCTTGACGGCCGCGGATGCCGGCGCGATCGCCGGGCCGGTGTTAGGTCTGTTGGTGCTGGCGCTCGGCGGCGCGATTGGGGAATGGTGGAGCATTGAGGAGCGCCTGGCGCGAGTTGGGACGTGGGTGCAACAGCGCTGGCGCGGTCGGGGCAGTTTCACCGATGGGTTCGTTGCAGCCAGCTTGCTCTTTTGCGTGGGTCCGCTGGCACTCCTCGGTAGTTTGACCAATGGTTCCACCGGCGACAATACGTTGCTGGTGTTGAAGGCGTCGATGGATGGCTTGGCCGCGATCGCGCTTGCTAGCACTTACGGCAGTGGGGTCGGGTTTTCGGTGCTGTCGCTGCTGGTTTATCAAGGCGGGCTATCGCTGCTGGCTGGGTGGCTGACGGGGGCGCTTCCCGACCCGGCAATCGATCCGCGTTTGGCATTGGCGACGGGGGTGGGCGGCTTGACGATTGTTGGTATTGGTTTGGGGCTGCTCGATATCGCGCGGGTCCGCGTGGCGTCGTTTCTGCCCGCGTTGTTGCTCGCGCCCGGGTTGTACGGTCTGGCAATCTGGCTGCAACAATTTTGAATTGCTGCCCGACAGCTATCTGAGTACAATGGCGTGTGGAATGGACTTTTGCAAGTCTTCTGGGTCTCTACCCAGCTTGCCTTTCAGGGTTTGTCAGAAGTCTGTCGGGGCGCATAGCTCAGCGGATAGAGCAACCGCCTTCTAAGCGGTCGGTCGCAGGTTCGAAACCTGCTGCGCCCGTCGCAATCCGGGCCGTACATCTCGCAGTGCGGCCACACAATAATTGATTTGTCATTGGCAACAGCGGGCACCGGTCGGGAAAAGGGCTAAGCCCAGATTCGAGTCGATCTCCCGTTTCAGAGCACATGTACGTTTCATGCGTCTAGCGCCATGGGTACCAGACCGTGAGAGCTGGCCCTGCTCAAAGCCGGACCGGTTCCCCGGCTCGATGTTCTGGTGTCGCGATCGCTGCTTCAATCACCTCACCGGACACTCCCATTGAGCGGTTGCGCACTCCGGCGAGCGGGTCGAACGCAGCTTGATAATGCGCACCGAAGGCTTGGGCGATCGCGCGCTCGTCGAGTCTGTCTCGCCCGCTCACCTCATCCAGTAGGAGCAGCAATTGGCAGACCAAGTATCGCACGAGCCCAATCCGCTTTGGACTTGGCGAAACCGTGGGTCGGTTGCAATAATGACGTACCCGAAGTTCTGTCAGTAAATGAGGTGTATTCTGAGGGCTACTGAGCGCTCTAAAACGCAGGGATGCTCTCGATACTATGCCGGTCGTCGGTCTGCTGAATCGCTGAGATCGCCTCGAGTTGGTGCAGAAGACGCTCGAGCTAAGAGCCGCGAGGTCAATATGGCGGCAGTCAAGAGTCCTATCGGGGATCTCGAAACAATCGCTTGGTCGGCCGCCAAGGGGCAACGATTGCGGGAGCTGCGCGAGCAAGAACGCAAACTCTCGCGCAACAAGCTCGTTGCTAAGATCCGAGATTCCGGTCACGACATTAGCCCGCAGTACGTGCAGAAGCTGGAAACCGGTTTCAGAACTAGCTCGGGCAAAACTCAAACCGTGCAGTCGGTGGGAGCGCAAACGCTTCAGGCGATTCTCGGTGCTCTCGATATCCGTCTCGACAAGTTCTTGAGTAGCGCGAATTAACTCTCGCTCCCCCGAATCATCCGGCTTGGGGGATTGTTTGTCGATGTAGTCGTGGGTGCGCTGGATTATCGATAACTCGTCCAAGATCGCCTCGGCAACGGATTTGTAGGAATTTGAATTCCCCAGCGCGGCCTCCCGAAGTGTAGAGGGAAAATATAAATTATTCTCTGCTCGAAAAGAAAAATCCTGGCGCGGAAAAGGGAAAGAGTGAAAAAGAGAAAAGCGATTATCTCGGTTGTCAAGTAGCAGCCTGTCATTGTGTTGCCGCTCTGCTCTCACGCCGCGCTCGGTGCCCGCCACCGTTCTCCCTTTTTGACCATCACATTCAGCACGGTCAACAGTTTGTGCATGCAGGCTGTTAAAGCCACCTTCGTTGCTTTCCCGCCCTGTTTTAAACGCTCGTAGAAGTCCTTGAGTGGTTTTAAACGCTCGTAGAAGTCCTTGAGTGCTGGGTTAAACCGCTTCCCGACTAAGGCTCCCATGTACAGTGCCGCCCGCACTGCCGCTCGCCCTCCCCAGATTGTCCGTTTGCCTCGCACTTTGCCGCTGTCTCGGTTGTGCGGCGCCACTCCCACCAAGCTCGCAATTTGCTTGTGGTTGAGACGCCCTAGCTCCGGTAACTCCACGATCGGCGTCATCGCGATGACGGGTCCGACACCCGGCACGCTCTCCAGCAGGTCTGCTTTCTCCGACCACTCCACATGCTGACGCTTGACTGCTTCGATTTCCCGGTCGAGCCGACCCAGGCGCTCTTGCATCCAGTCAATGTGGGCTTGAATATCGGCTTTCGCAGCTCCCGTTGTCCCGGACAAACGGCTCTTTTCCGCGCCAATCATCTCCACGATTTGGCGGCGTCGCGTCACCAGTTCCTTCAAGTGCCGCGCTTCCGTGCTGGGCAAGGGTCGGACCGGCGGTCGGAGGGCTTCGCCCAGATGCGCCAGCACGGTGGCATCGATGCGGTCTGTTTTGGCGAGCCGACCGATGGCGCGGGCGAAATCTCGCCCTTGACGGGGGTTGATGACCGCAACAGCCAAACCGGCTGACTGGAGTGCGACGGCGGCTGCCCGTTCCATCCCACCCGTTGCCTCAAGTACAATGCGCTCTGGCTGCAGGGGACGCAGCTGGGCGACTAGGGCGGCGATGCCGCCGTCGGTGTTCGGGAACTGGAGCATCTGGTCGTGAGGGCGAATGGCAACATCAAGGTGTTGCTTGCATACGTCAATCCCGACCCAACAGATAGTGTTATCCATGGCGGCTAACCTTAATATCGGTGCGGTTACCCCTGCAGCGACTCGACCTTGCACGATGCGGGCTTGGTGTCCCAGGCGATTTTCCGAGTTCTAACGAGGGGATGTGGCGACCCAAGCTTTTCTACGGTCTACTTTGGACCAAGGGATAGACGGTCTGCCACACTGCCCAAGATACAAGGGCTACGTCCTCGGCGCGGCGCACGCAACCCGGAAACCGATATTTATAGTTCTGAAGGAGAAGCGGGGATAGAAGCGGCGGAACGCAGAGCGGCACATCCCCGGACTGTCGTTCCAGCCGCCGCCGCGTATTATGCGTCTTGCGTCCTCATCTCGGTCCTCATCTCGGTCCTCCCAGGCGCTTCCATCACACGGGACGACACCTTCCTCGTAACTCCCGTGCCATTGGTCCTGGCACCAATCCCAGACGTTTCCGTGCATATCATACAGGCCGAATTTGTTGGCGAATAAAAACTGACCCACTGGCGTTGTCTCATCGCGCCATTCGCCTGTCGGCTCCCTGTCATAACTGTGGTAGCCGTTGTAGTTCGCCAACTCGGTTGTTATCGTGTCGCCGAAGTGGAAGGGTGTTTTCGTTCCCGCGCGGCACGCATACTCCCACTCCGCTTCGCTTGGCAGTCGATACGGACGTCCCGTGTGGGCGGCTAAGCGTTCGCAGAACTCCACTGCTTCGAACCAAGAAACCCCCTCGACAGGGCGACCGGCTCCACTGCTTTCAGACTGATTGGGTTGGAGTTCGATCTTTGCTTTGGTCAGTTTCGTCGCCACGAATCGCCACTGTGCCTGGGTCACCGGATAGCGCCCCAGGAAAAAGGGGGGTACCGTCACCTCGTGCTGCGGTCCTTCGTCGTCTTCTCGTTCATGTTCATCTTCGGGCGACCCCATCAAAAAAGTGCCGGCGGGTATCGCCATCATTAACATCACCGGTCCACCTCCTGCCAGGATCTCCACCCGATAATGCACGCGATGCTTGGTGGTTTGAACAACCCTTCCCTTACGGTTCACCGTCGGCACTTCGACGGTTAAGGACTGTAGCTCTGGTGGCAGTTTTGGTTTGATCCCTGCTTGCGAGCTAAGTAGAACCGTAGCAGTTACGATCGCATCTTCATATAACACCTGGAATGTCGGTCCGCTGGGAGCGACAATGCCATCAACAGAACTTTTGCCTTGTAAGTGCTTAACTTGGTACTGGCGGATTGCCTCGGCCCAATGCTCTTGACCTTCGGTATCGAGATTCGTTTCAAAATCTGCCAGAGTGGGCGTTTCTAGGACCTCACGTAGTGTTTCCTGAAACAGCTCCTGGTTTAACTCCAGCCCTCGTGACTTCAAGCGTCCAGTTAGGCGATCGCGAAGTTGCCGCAGAGACTCTAAGGTTCGGTCAAAAGAATTACCAGAAGACTCAGGCTGGTCAACTGAGGGTGTCTGACTAGCCCCAGGGCGATCCGGTTGTGGCTCATTTCTTTGTGGAGGTATGGGTTGATTATCAGCTCGGTCGCGCTCCCAGATCTTTTTCAGTGTCCTATCGTATCCTTGGATCGCCAATGAATTGCTAGGGTCGAATTTCATAGCTCTCTTGAAGTGTTTCTTTGCGTCTTCAAGGCGCTCTTCTAATTCGGCATTAGTAGCATCTAATAGCAGCAAGGAAAAATCATAATCAGTTTTATACTGAGGCAGCAGAATAAAATGGGACTTGTAGTTTGGTTCGTAATCTGTAAAAGGTTTTTGCTGTGGCAAACTGAACTCCCTGCTCAACTCCAGCACTCTTTTGCGCACGTAGCTGCACAGACCCCCCACCGTCGCACAATTTTCATCCGCACGACCTTCTAAGGCCTCCATTAGAGCGTAGGTAAATATCCCTTGCTCCAACTGTTTGATCTCATAAGATTCCGCATCAACATCACAAGCAGATATGGTAATAACACCTTGCTGTTTGTTCATGCCATGTCCGCGTTTCTTCAATTTATTCTCGCTGAGACAACAGTCCGTCAAGAGAATGACATTATCTGCCCCGGAGTTACGTATTTTTCGCAAGACATGGTTTAGATCGATTGCTGTATCCTCTAAAAGATTTGGATTCCCATCTTTAGGGATTAAATAATCAGTTCCTTGATTATGACTATACATACCATGGCCGCTGAAGAAAAACCAGAAATTGTCGCCTTCTTCATCAAGAATTGGGCTCTTGAAGAACTCGTGCAAAAACGAAAGAATGTTATTTTTCGTTGGTGCAGCAGGGATTATGACCCCTCTCTGAGACTTGATTTTAGGTGCGTCATCTGCGAAATAAAACACACGGCTGCTGGAATCGCAATTGGGTGATTCCCGTTTGGCTTTCTCCAGGAAATACTTTTGAACCCGTTCCGCATCCCGTTGGGCATAACGCAGGTTTCCCAGGTAGTCGTATTCATTGATGCCGATAACTAATGCCCAATCCACCACATTCTTATACCTTTCTACGCCCGAACTTAAGCTTGATGGCTCCCTTGGCAGCAGCTTCACCACCAGTCCCCAGGAGTTTTACTTCACCTTTTCCAGAAATCTCCACTGCCAACTCGATCTCGTTTAACTCTAAATTCGTCCCAGCAATTTTCTCCTGGGCACTGCTAAACATCTGCCCGATGCCATCTAGAAACTCCGACATCTGCTGTTCCAGAATGTCAGTGCCTACTTGCACCCCACGAGCCGCTAATGCTGCTGGCTGGCTCCAGATGTCCCTGTCACTATTCGGTCCGCTACCAATCTTTACATTTCTCGCCCCTCCGGCGTTTTCCTCCTCTGGCTCCGCCGTCACAACCCAAATTTTCTTGGCTTGCTTTGTCTGTTCTTCCATATCCCTGCCTTGTTAAAACCCTCACGCTATTCGGATGCAACCGCGCGATCGCGAGCGAGCTTCTCCCCCACGGCCAGCCGTACGTACTCCGAAGGTGACACATCAGCCGCTGACGCCGCTGCCAGAAACTCAGAATGCAAGGATCGTTGGCATCGCGATCGGTCCGGTTCGATTGCAGGCTCCCCCTTGCAGGAAAAAAACGCTCTTTGCATTTCTCTTTCGGATTTTTCTCCAGCCCGCTCCACGTGGTCAAAGCTTACCACAGCTATATCAAGCAAAGGCTATTTTGTTCGAGTCACGTTGCGACCTTTTATTAGGCTTCTTTTTGTGTCTCGCGGCTGTCAGCAACTCTAAGTTGAACATGGCTGACTCTACGTCTGGAGCGTCCAGCTCGATGCCGTTTACGTACCAAAATCTGTAAGTAGCGACGATGCAACCCGCTTGTTACCATCAACAAAAACAGCGATGTTTGAGAAGTGTGTATGCTTAGGGGCAGCTAATTGCCACAAGCTTATGCGGTCGCCATAGTAGTAAAGGTTATGAGCCCTACTCGTGGCAAACTCTGGAAGCCTCAACGAGTATTTCTTCCGAGCCGACAAGTATTGAAGCCGGCATGTATCGAAAAAGTCAGGAGGACCGCCGATCGAGCGCCTCAAACCCTTGCCTGGATGAGTGCTCGCGGATTTGAGCTTCCCTAAGTCAGTGCCATTCGCTAAATGAAACGTTTAGCATCCGGCAGACTCTGCAGGCAATCGTGCCGCAAACAGTTCGAGCACCAAAACGCTAACGACAGAACAAGGTCTCGCGGGTGTCGCGTCCAGTAACGGGGTTGGTTCCCGCGGCAATGTCGCAAAGCTTGGCCTGTTCGTCGCGGCGGAGTAAGACGTCGGTGAAGTCTGCGCCATCGATAATCGCGCCGTCGAACCTGGCATTGGCTGCAAAAGCCCCTTCCAAGACGGCATCCGTCAAGTTGGCTTTAATCAATCGTGCAGAATCGAGCGTTGCATAACGCAAATTGGCGCCGGTCAGATTGGCTTCCTGAAGATTGGCCGCAAAGAAACTGACCCCAGCGAGGTTGGCATTACTAAAATCGCACTGACGCACGTTGGCCTTCGTGAAACTCGACTCGGTCAGGTCTCGCCCGGAAAAGTCCGTCCCGACGAGGATTTCCTTACCGTAGTCAAGCGCTGTCGCCTCCGGCATCGGACTCGAGACTAGTCCTATCAGAAAAAAAAGTGCGATTGCGAGTAAGGACAAGAGAGGAACGGAGCGCACGATCGCGAAGCCTCCAACGCTCATCAGCGCTCCCATCGTGCCATTGCTGGGGCCTTCGCACAAGCAGCGCTGGGGTTGGATGGAAGGCAGCGATCGCCCACAGTCCCCTCAAACAGCGGGTGTTCCGCAGATTTTGTCGAGACAGGCTCTAAACTCGCAAACCCGCCTGCTTTCGAGTGCTAGGATTGCTCACAGCTTGCGCGCGGATTTCGTGCGGGGCATGTTTCACCCATGCGATGCGGACGCCATCGCGCTTGCAATGTATCCACCTGTCGATCCGGTCATTGTCGAAGTCGGACCGCTGGCATTGCGCTGGTATGGCGTGCTGATGGTGACGGCAATCTTCACGGGAGCCTGGGTTGCCAGTCGCTACATCAAGCGTCAAGGGGACAATCCAGATAATCTCTGGGATATGCTCGTCTGGGTTCTGGTACCCGGCTTCTTAGGCGCGCGTTTATACTACGTCTTCGTTCAGTCGCCGCGCGGCACCGATGGACTCGGTCGCTATCTCGAGCACCCGATCGAAATCCTGCAGTTTTGGCGAGGCGGCATCCATATTTTCGGTGCCTTTATTGCAGGTAGTGCAGCGCTATGGCTCTACACGCGCTGGCACAAACTACCGCCGTTGAGATACCTCGACGCGATCGCCCTCGGTTTGCCCCTGGCTCAAGCGATCGGTCGGTGGGGCAACTTCATCAACCAAGAACTGTACGGACCGCCAACGACGCTGCCGTGGGGATTGCGCATCGACGCGCAGCATCGTTTGTCGCCGTATAGCAATCTGCAGCAGTACCCCGACAGCGTGCGGTTCCAGCCGCTGTTTTTGTACGAGTCGCTGTGGAACTTTATCGGTTTCGGGTTGATTTTTTGGCTGTCGCGTCGCTTCAAGAAGCAACTGCAACCCGGGGATATCTTACTGATGTACCTGATTTGGTATCCACTCGGTCGTTTTTGGATTGAGTTTCTCCGGACGGATTCTTGGTTTTTCTCCGGTACGCCATTCAATGTCGTCCATATCCTGTGTGCGGCGGCCATCTTGAGCGGGGCGATCGGTTTATATTGGCGGCACGGTCGCAAGCCCGCAGCCGGTTGAGAGCCAGTGGATCGACCGGCTCTGGAAAGTTGCCGGAAGCTTTGGTAGTTAGCTCTCGCTGCTGTCCTGGCAGGCATCGAGTGGGGTCTGGTCTGATCGGTCTTCGCGCAAATGCCGACACAATTTTCGGTGGGGCAACTAGCAATGACAGACTTACCTAATGACAGTCTTATCGCGACGCGATCGGCGCGCAGTTATGCTCCCGCCGTTCTCGCGACAATTCAATCGGTAGTTCGGTTCAAACAATAGTTCGGTTATCAACTTATTCCTAAACTCCCTCAATGCCGCATCCCCGCCTTGTTGTTATCGGTCTCGACTGCGCCGAACCGTCGCTCGTGTTCGATCGCTGGCGGGACGATCTGCCCCATCTCTCGAGCTTGATGGACCGCGGGCGTTACGGTCGCCTAGAAAGCTGTATTCCCGCGATTACCGTCCCGGCATGGTCCTGCATGACCAGCGGCCGCGACCCCGGCGAGCTAGGCATTTACGGTTTTCGCAATCGCCTCGATCGCAGTTACGACAGCTTATCCATTGCTAATGGCAGTTTCGTAAAAGTGCCGCGATTGTGGGACATCTTGGGCGAAGCGGGTTGGACGGTTGCCGTTGTCAGCGTACCGGGGACTTATCCACCGCAGCTCGTCAATGGCGCGCTCGTTTCGGGGTTTCTCACGCCCAATACCGATGCGGAGTTCACCTATCCGTCCGGATTGGGAATGCAACTGCGCGCCTGGGTCGATCGCTATCTCTTCGA
The DNA here is from genome assembly GCF_000473895.1 of Rubidibacter lacunae KORDI 51-2. Taxonomy (NCBI): domain Bacteria; kingdom Bacillati; phylum Cyanobacteriota; class Cyanophyceae; order Chroococcales; family Aphanothecaceae; genus Rubidibacter; species Rubidibacter lacunae. The sequence continues at coordinate 16,902 of NZ_ASSJ01000007.1, forward strand.
CGTGCCGGATTTTCGGTCGGACGACAAACCCAGGATCCTGCGAGACATCTACGACTTGTGCAATCAAACTTTTTCCTTGGCGCTGAACTTGCTGCGCGATCGCGAACCCGACTTTCTGATGATGGTCGAGATGGGGCTGGACCGCTTGCAACACGCGTTTTGGAAGCACATGGACTCGCGCCACCCACTCCACGTGCCCGACTCGCCGTTTGCCCAGGTCATCCACGACTACTACTGCCATGTCGATCGCTGCATCGGACAATTGCTCGCTTGCTGTGGCGAAGATACCGCCGTTGCGGTTGTCTCCGACCACGGCGCGCAGCCGCTGATGGGCGGCTTCTGTCTCAATCAGTGGTTGATCGAGACGGGTTATCTCGTCCTGAAGTCCGCACCGACAGCACCGATGCGCTTGCAGCCATCGCAAGTCGATTGGCAGCGCACCAAAGCGTGGGGAGCCGGCGGATATTACGGCCGCCTGTTCATGAACGTGCAAAACCGCGAACCCGATGGCATTATCCCGCTTGCCAGCTACCAACAAGAGCGCCAAAAGCTGATCGAGCACCTCGAAGCAATCCCCGGACCGGACGGTCGCCCGCTCGGCATCAAAGCCTATACGCCACAACAACTGTACCGACGCGTCCGCGGAGTTGCCCCGGACGCGATCGTTTACTTCCAGAACCTTGCTTGGCGATCGCTCGGCAGCGTGGGCACGGAGTCGCTGTATGCCCTGGAAAATGACACCGGACCCGATGACGCCAACCACGCTCAGCATGGTTTGTTCGTCTTCTGCGACCCGCAGCATCCAGGGGACGGCCGCGAGCTTACAGGCGCACAAATCTACGATGTCCTGCCGACGCTGCTCTCACGTTACGATATCGCCGCTCCTCCGCAGCTGCGCGGACGGGCACTCGCCTGGTAGCACACCCCACACCAATTCTGATGTCTTCGCCTATGTGGACGAGCATTCAGAGCGGCAAAAATGTCCCCATCACTAAACTTCACTTTTACGTGCAGCCGCGAATGGAATCTATCCGGACAAGAAAAGTTTGACCCAAAGATCTCTCTTGGTAGAGGTTTACGGGCATGTTCCCTTAACTTGATCTCTGCCCAGAGACTGAAAGAGATTCGTGCCGTCGCGGTAGCGAATTCATCTACACCGGCCACAAACTTATTTGATGCACATCAATCGAACTAGGGCTTGCTGAAAAAGTCCACAAAACGTATTTAGAGGGCAGAGAGCATATGGAATCAGGCTTATACAATCTAGCTCCTGCTTTTTGGCGCGGATTCATGGCCCAAGTGCGAGAGTTTTAAGGCTCTGGTGCCTATAACCTTGCACTTTTCTGGCATAGAAAACGCTGAGAACTTTTCGATGCAGTCATTACAGCCATTTTCATCAAGCCCGAACTAGCTGTATCAATTCAAGAATGATATCTATTGACGTTATCGGCGCATTGCAAGGAAGGCTCTCTTAATTCGAGTGTTTTCGATGCTGCTTTCAACGCTGACGAAGGCTGGACTAACTCACTTCCGGACATCATCCACGATCGGAAACTTTTTCCCCGACGATTGTTTCGCGCGCCAGGAGTTTCTTATAGCGATCGCCTGCCACCTTCACAGGCGAGGGTGCTACCAAGACAGCGCAAAGAAAATCCGCAGAAAGGCAGGCTTGTGCAGCTGCCAATACATAGGGCTTGCTGAAAAAGTCCACAAAGTAAATTTAGGGGACAGAGAGCTCATGAAATCAGGCTTTCGCCATCTAGCCCCAGATTTTCGCACCTAGATCTCGGCTCAAGTGCAAGGGTTTTGAGGCTCTAGCAACCATAAACTTGCACTTCTCTGACGCAGAAAACGCTGGAACCTTCTCGCTGAAACAATTCCAGCCTTTTTCAGCAAGCCCTACATAGAGCCCAAGCGCAGCAGCGTCAACGTTCAATGCTCATTTATTTTGCACCTCGCTCATTTTGTACCTCAAGTATTTGAGCAGAGCTATAGTGCCGCTAGCAGTTTGCGCTCCTTAGCAGTAATGCCCAATGATGGGCTACCCTGCAAAGGATAGCCGCATCCAGTAGTGCCGGCCCAATTCGTGCTGACCGTTCGCCTATGCTCCCAACTCGTAACAACCTTGCCACTCTCGATGAGGCCCTCTCGAAACGCTTCATTGACCTCGACCCCGCTGGATACTTCATTGTTTACCTCGATCGCTCGACGCAAACCATCTGCGCCGACCATTACATCAATGTCATCAACGAGCGCGGATTGGCCTGCGATCCGGAAACTGGCGAACCGCTGCCGGTGCGGGGGAGTGCGCCCCGCACGCCGAACACTTCTTATTCCGGTCGTACCGCGAAGGAACTCTGTATCGCGCTCTTCGAGGAAACACAGCCCTGCCCCGTCACGCGCCTCGACCACGCCGCTTACCTCGGGCGGGAATTCGTGCGCGCCGAGTGCGCTCTAATTGATGGCAGCGACTACGTGCAAGACTGACCCGGGAAAGTTCGCGAGCAATACCGGCAGGATGGGCAAGTAGAACGCGTCCGCTACTGGGACATTCCGCCTGACGACACTGGTGTTTTCCTAAACGGTTGCCGCGGCAAATACCTAGTCCTGCAGCAGCACGTAGGCAAAATACGTTGCCATCGGCACGATAGTCGCGACGACTAATAAAACAACAACCCACACGGTTGAAGTACGCGTGTCGGTATCCTCGGCAGCCGTAAACGTGCCCTCAACTTGGATATCGATATTGTCTTCGGGCGGACCGGGATCGGCTTGACCCGAGAGCACTGCAGCCAAACGCGCGGTCGTGCCCAAAAACGCCTCATTGTATTTGTTCCCCGCTCGTATGGGAACGCCGATCGAATCGGCAATGAGGCTTTGAACGAGGTCGTCAGTCAGGGGGGTGACGCCTTCACCCTTGCGAAGTGCAGCATTGTTGGTGATCGTATCCATAACCAACAGCACTTTGTTTGCCTGCAACGCCGCTGTTGGATACCAGCGCTCGAACAGATCGTCGGCAAAATCGTCGATGGTGACGTCGTAATTGAGCCGGCGGAACACCACCACCTTGACCTCGGTACCAGTGCTGTCTGCTAGCGCTTGAAGGCGGCGACCGAGTCGAACTTCATTGATACGGCTGAGCGCTTCAGCTTCATCCGCAACCCACGTGGTCGCATCGCGGCTAATATCCGGAATCTGAGCAGCGCTCGTTGCCCCAGCCGGAGCCGCCAAGGCAGTTGCTAGCAACACCGACAGCAACAAACAAGCGACGGTTGCAGCAGCGCGGCGCAAGGCGGGCAAATACTTCATGGCACGCATCATTGCTTTACAATTCACCAAGTATTATACGAGCGATCGGACAGCTGATTTTTTACGCCTCGCCCGGAAACTGCTAGCTGCCGGGCAATTGCGCTCGCACGCTCGCTCGTGAACTTTCTTTGCAGACATCGATTCCCAGGTCGGGGACGACCCCGGCGACCCGTACAATGATGCTCTAAAGTTTGCTGCATCCTGCACTTCAGAGGAGCCTCAATAATGGCCGACTCCAAAAGCTCGGAAGCTATTACACCTTACAACGATGATATTTTTGCCGGACATTTGTCGACGCCGATTTCCGACTCGGCATTCGTCCGGAGTCTCATCAACAACTTGCCTGCATACCGCTCGGGGGTTTCGCCACTGCTGCGCGGTCTAGAAGTAGGCATGGCCCACGGCTACTTCGCGATCGGTCCTTGGGTACTCCTCGGTCCGCTGCGCGATACGGATGCGTCGGCAAATATCGGCGGACTCATTGCCGGTATCGGCCTGATCTTGGTTGCAACCATAGCAATGTCTGCCTACGGTTTGGTTTCTTTCCCGAAGGATCAATCCAAGGCAGCATATTTCGACGATCGCGCACCGGAAGCCCTCCAAACTGGTGAAGGTTGGAGTCAGTTTGCTGGCGGTTTCTTCGTTGGTGCAATGGGTGGTGCCTTCGTAGCCTACTTCTTGCTCGAAAACTTCGACCTGCTCGACAACATAATGCGTGGCATAGTCAATAGCTAGCGCTATGGCGTATGCCCCCTTTGCGTCGGTTTGTATCGCAACCGAACCTCTGCCCGCTTGTTCGTACATTCACGTTAGGGAGAAACCGCAGTCATGACTGGCGATTATGCAGCTTCGTTCTTGCCTTGGATTTTGATACCCGCTGTGTGTTGGCTGATGCCGGCAATGGTCATGGGGTTGCTATTCATCCACATTGAATCCGATGCATAGCAACTAACCTTGTGCAGACGTTCCCGCATCGTTCGCGCCCCTTCCGCTTGGATGGGGCGCTTTTAAAGCGTTTGGATGAGTTCCGTACCTTCAACCGTAAAACAATTAACACCAAACACAGCAGTCCTAGGAAAGGGATAAGGCGAGCGGATAAATGCAGATGAGTCTGGTTGCAATTGACCTCGACCACCCTGCCTTGCTATTTCAGCCCTCCGAACTGGGTACCGCTTGCGCGGTTCGCGGGGTGGCGGCAGGGCTCACCGCCTCATCCACGTGCGATTCATACGGAGCCCGTCCGGACTGCTGCCAGCCGACCGTCGGCGCGACCGAATAGGGACTCTAATACTTGGGTTGAGAGGCACCCGTCCCAGCGACAGAGTTGCAACAGCACTCGACTGAATGCGAATCCCATCTCGACCCCGATCGCCAAGCGATCCGGGCGCAGGATCGACGCAGCTTCTGAGCGATCGCGGCGATGGTGGCCGAGCAACCACAGGAGCCGTCCCGTCATGCCCCGCAGGCGCGCGAGCAGCGAGTCAGCAAACAACCAGCGGGTAAACCCCCAAAACTTGGCCAGGTGACCGACTTCGTCCAGCAGCGGCTGTGCGATCGCGGCTTGCAGGGCACCGGTCGAGTGCGCGATCGACCACAGATAAACTGAGACAGCACTCTATTCGGTTGCAATCCGCGAAATGGCGTGACAGTAGGATGCATCGACTGTCGCGAATGTTGGCGGCAACAGAATCGTGTTGGGAACGAGGTGGGGGTCGCGCCCGCAAAGTTGCCGGTAAATGCGCTTGAACGCCGGAGCGTGCTGGCGTTCCTCTTTTTCCCACAACCCAGGTTCGATGAGGCGTCCGCTGCTGTCGTGAGTGCCGCCCATGTACCGAGCCATCTCGGGATGTAACCGCGCGAGCTGATGCCAGCTAATTTGCGAGTAGGCGCGAATGGGTGCTTCGACTTCTGCAGATGCCCTGACAATGTGCAAGAAAAACTCTGGATCGACGCCGACAATTTGCTCGGGACCGATCGCGTTCCAGTCGACGCGCTGCCAGCGGCGAGGTTGGGGGGAGGTAAAATGCGCGGGCAATTCTGCAAGGCGATCGCTCAATTCAGCTGGCGACAACCAGCGTTCGAGCGCGAAGTTGATGCGCGATCTCGTGGTGAAGTAGCTGGGCTGAGTGGCACAGCATCCGGCGAGATCGAAACAGCGATCGATGCCGTCGGTCCCATAGCGTTCGCTCGCCGAGCAGACGAGCGCAGACTGGCTTTCGGGCGGGCGATCGGCTGGAGACTTGGCTAGGAAATCAATGGAATGTCTATCAGTCATGGCAAGATAAGACCTCGCGTAACCTTCTTGCGCAGTGTGCGATCTACAACCGCGCAGCCACAATGAGCCGGCTGTAGCGCGATCGCTGTGCCAGAAGTGATTCGCGATCGCGCGAAGTAACCGGAAGTTAACGGTAGATACGAGTAGCCAACGTCCCGCATAACGGGTTCGACTGCAGTCCAGCAAGACGCTCGTAGTTCCGGTCGCAAACGCTACCAAAGGCATGTGGAGCAAGTCGTTCATCCGTGGCGATCGAGACCGATCGCACAGTATCGGCGGCACGTTACTTCCGACAACTTCGGAGCGCCACGGTGAAAGTCTTATCGCCGGATGCTCTTACAACCAATTCCCCAAAGTCTTTATACGGGTAGCAGGTCCATGAGCCATCTCCACCCGCTTCAGATATTTTCGATCGCCCAAGGGAACATCAGGTATTTGAGCAGAGCGATAACTCTTCTTAGAAGCTCGCCTCCAAGCTTGAAAACCTCAGGTGACTGCAGCTTCAAGCATGACCAAGCGACCGCGATCGCTATCGATTTCAACTTCGGTACCAATGGGCAACGTCACAATGTTTTCCAGGTGACCTATGGGAGCGTTGCAATAGGCGGGAATGCCGAGCGAAGCAATCCGGTCGCGGACAACTTCCAGTAATGTCAGCGACCCATAACCGCCGCTAGGTCCGCAGTTGACGCATTGACCGAAGACGAACCCAGACAATTGCTCCAAAATCCCCGCAAGGGAAAGCTGCGTCAGCATGCGATCGATGCGGTAGATCGGCTCGCCAATGTCTTCGACAAAGAGAATCGCTCCGCGCGGATCCGGAAAGTAAGGCGAGCCAATCAAACTGCTGAGAACCGACAAATTGCCGCCAATTAACCGACCGCGTGCAATGCCTGACGTTACGGTCTGCACGCGGAACTTCACCTGCATCAAGCGATCGCCATCCTCGGACGGTCGTTCGTTAGCGAGCGGGGCGCGATCGCCGGCAAAAAGCACGCTGCGAAACGATGCGGTTTGCGCTTCGCGCCAAGAGCTAAAACCGTTGGGACCGTGAAAGCAGGCCAAGCCTGCCTGCGCATAAATACCAAGGAGCAGTGCGGTCAGGTCGCTGAAGCCGACGACGATCTTTGGATTTTGGCGGATCGAATCGTAATCCAGGTAGGGCAGTAAGCGCGCGCATCCCCAGTCACCGCGAATCGGCAGTAAGAGGTCGATTTTCGGGTCGGCAAAGAGTTGGTTGATATCGGCCGCCCGATCGCGATCGCGCCCTGCCAAGTATCCGTAGCGATCGAGTAGGTGCGTTGCCCGATACGGAACTAAACCGAGCGCGCGCACGGCATCGCTAACGATTTCAATGTCTGTGGGGTCGTAGGTCGCACCGGCCGGACTGAATAAACCCACACCAGCACCGGGTTGTAGTCGCTGCGGCTTCACAACAGCGCGATCGCTTGCCGATTGGCGGGCCACAGCCGGTCTGGCAACTGCTGCAGCAGCGACTGCAGCAGCGAGGCTGCGGATGAGAAACTGGCGGCGCGTGGGAGTAGGCATGATCCGGAGTAGTTGAGGCGAGTGCGGCAGGCAGGCAAGCTGACAGACTAGCTGGCAAGAATACGAAACCTCAAGTCCAGCACGGCCGCGCGATCGCATTGCCGCGCGGCTATCGGAGCAGTTTCGCTGCAAACCTGACGGTTTGTATCGGGGGGTCGGTGCAGCGTACCTGGATTGCGGGCAGCATTGCAACCCATTTGCTGGCATGTGAGCCGGGGCGCTCCCCCGTCAGCTAACGCGCACGCGTTTGTTCGGATCTTGTTTGCGAATCCAGGCCAGAAACTTTTGCATTTGGGGTTCTGCGCTCAGTGCTTCCGGGGTGTTGAGCTGCCGCGCCAGGGTGGCATTATCGAATAAAGCGTGAATTTGCTTGTGGCAGGCGGCGCAAATTTTGACCGTCGGCCCTGGGTCGGCTTTTTTCCGCTTTACTGCCTGACGCGGGACGAGATGGTGGACGGTCAAACGCGCGACCTCGCGATCGCAGAGTTGGCATGCTTGCATGGCTCTGGTAGACGGAAGCGGATGGAGGTTGAGTTGGGCGCGATCGCCCCGCATATCGATCTTCTCAGTTTGTTTGCTTCGGGCCAAGCACGAACTAATCGATGGCATCGAGCGCGGTTACCAAGGATGGCGTTGAGTGCAGATCGAACGTCACTTTAGTAGTCTTTGCAAGCTTGTATTTTCTGCCAGCGCTCTCGCACTTGCTTCTAGGCAAGATACTTATTCACGAATGACAGAGTGGGTACTTGAATGTAGTTTGACTTAACCTTATATTTTCTCAATCTTACTTTGAGGACTCAATCGAGCGGGGTGCGAGATTAAAATCGGAGTCCAAACGGACGGTCTATACGGTTGTCAACAAATTTGGTCTAGAAACCTACTATTCATAGGTTTTGAAAGTAGCGTGCCACCCCCAACTGCACTAAGAATAGAAGAACTACTGACCTCCACTAGCCTTTTACGTTTTTCCGGATTCCTCTAGAGTTTCTCGGCAACCGATCGCCATCTTCAACAGGGGGCTCGGGTGAAGTCAGCGAGATTGGGACTGAGTCGATTACAATGGCGATAATGCCGTTCTCATTGTCACTGGCAACTGTGCTGAGGACGACTCTGCTGCCATCTGTCCCTGTAGGAAAATCCCCCCTAACCGTTGACATTATCTGCTTGCAGGCAACCGAATCGGAGGGTCTCACCCCAATTGTCATAGGGATTTTTCACGGTTATGCCCTCACAAATTCATAATTCTAAAATCTAGATTTATTTCCAGAGTAAAAAAAATAAGAAATGACTTTGTCTTAAGTTTCTTTGAGTTGTTCAATATAACTTTGCTTTGTCTCGAAAGAGCACGTTGTGTCCTTTCCCCTGTCACCCGAGTCGAACCTACGACCGATCGCCCCATGAGCCCTTCAACTAGAGACATTCGGGATATTTTCGATCGCATTGCCCCCGTTTACGATCGCCTCAACGACTGGCTGAGCCTCGGACAGCATCGCATCTGGAAGCGGATGGCGGTGAAGTGGGCACGGCCCCAACCCGGCGATCGAGCCTTGGATCTGTGTTGTGGCAGCGGCGATCTGGCTTTAATGCTAGCGGATGCTGTCGGACCTCGCGGTTCCACAATTGGAGCCGATTTTGCGCCGCAGCAGCTGGCCATTGCCGCCGAGCGCGCGGCAAGAGCGCAATTGTCGATCTCGTGGGTCCAAGCCGATGCGCTAGCGCTGCCGTTTGCTGACAATAGCTTTGACTGCGCGACAGTGGGCTACGGGCTGCGCAATGTGGTCGATCTCCCGCAATGCTTGGGCGAATTGCGGCGCGTGTTAAAGCCGGGAGGGACGCTGGCCGCACTTGATTTTCACCGCCCAGACAGCGCGATCGCGCGACAGTTCCAGCAGTGGTATCTGGACCGCTTAGTGGTGCCGACTGCCGAGCAAATTGGGCTGACCGAGGAGTATGCTTACATTGCACCGAGTTTGGAGCGCTTTCCCGTCGGCTCCGAGCAGGTAGGACTTGCACGAGCAGCCGGTTTCGCCAACCCAAAACACTACCCGATCGCAGGTGGCATGATGGGGGTTCTCGTTGCTAGCTAGGTCGGTTGCAGTCGCTCCCGGTTGAGTTCCAACTCGTATCGATACAGAGCGACCGGCCGGCCGGCGGCGCGGAAATAGTCGGGATGCTCGGGTGCCAAGTAGATGGCCGTCAGTTGCTCGGCTGCAACTGTGTCGTCACTCAAATGGCGGTAGTCTGTTGTTGCTTCAACCACATTGAGGTAAAACGATTCACCGCGAAACACTTGACGCACGATTTCCGTAGCAATGAAGCGGTCGGGAGGCATTTGCTCGCTCTTGCGACCGATCGCGATCGAGCGCAACTGTCGGTTGGGCTTCAGATGCGTAACCTGTTCGTTCGGATCGTTATCCGAGACACGAACCGAACGTACGAGGTCGCCTAAATACGCTTGCGCAATTTCCAAGCCGTTGAAGGCCCGATCGGCAATGATGGGTATCGGTTGCGAGCGCGGCTGCAGAACGGGAAATCTCCCGAGACTCCGAACCGTCTGAGGTATGAACCGCACGCGGAATTTCATCGGCCGGTGGAGGTAGTGGTGGTTGCCCTCGAAGCCAGGCGAAACGATCTCTGGTGCTAGCGGCGCGATCGCCTCCATTAGCGTGCTGGTCGCCGTCCAAGTCCCTTCCATCCAGCCGGGGTAGTACAAATCGCTGCCGGCCGAACTCTCGACGGAGGGTTTGCTCGTCCAGTCTGGGAAAGCAGCAACGCGGTCAGATAAGCTCGACACAGCCGTTGCTAGCGGTAAAGCAACTGTTCCAGAAATCCCAGCAGCGCTTAGAAGCGCACACAATACCGCGGCGATCGCAACCGTCATTAGCGATCGCATTTGTCCCATTGCTGACCTTCCCCTATTGCCTACACTTGCTGCCACCAATCCTAGCTGCAGCGCGGGCCATTCCCTAATCGGGACCTAATCGAGCAGTTGCCCTTCCAAACGCCGCAGCGAAATCGCTGCCGATTGGGCTACCTGTGGGTGCTCGTCCTTGGCCAGAAACTTAAGCGCCGAGACAGTTTTCTCCGTCGGTAAATTGCCTAATGCTTCTGTCAGCCGCTGCCTTACCAGCCAATCGTCCGAGCGCGCAAAGCGCAAGATATCTTCAACCGCCTCGACTGCCCCGATTTCTCCCAACGCGGCGATGGCGGCATGCTGTATGACGACTTCCTCGCTGTTGAGCGCATCTCGAAGTACGGCTTCAGCCCGCGGATCGCAATCGCGTAGATTGCCGATTGACACGGCTGCACTAAAGCGCACCAACCAGTCCGTATCCTCGTAAAACAGCCGAATTAGCGGCGTCAGAGCCCGCTCGTCACCCAAGTATCCCAGCGCGCCCGCAGCATCGGCTCGGATGCCGTAATCGGGGTCCTCTAACAACTCGATCAACAGACCAAAGTTTCGGTCGGTGGGCTTCACACCCAGAGCAAATATTGCCATCGAACGCACTTGTAAGGATTCGTCGCCCAGTACCTTCTCGATGAGCGGGACAGCTGCCTCGGAATCAACTTCTCGCAGAGACACCAGCGCCAAGAGGCGATCGCGTAAATTAGGACTTTCCAGGTCGCGTGCAACCTGCTTGAGATCGGTCGTGCTCATGCTGTAGCGTCGCTAATATTGGGTATTGTTATCCCGATTTTACGGCGGGCGTTCGCAGTCACCATTCGCTCTCCCGACTGAAATTCAGACGCCATCAGGAGTAGAGCGAGCTGCCTCGGGCGGCCCTGATGCGTGGCTAGGACTCGCAGCTAGCCAGTCACTGAGTTGTTCGACTGTCTAATACCTCACCCTAACGCCAATCGTCACGACTGACTCTCAAACCCTTGATTTCCAGGAACCTGCAACTGGGCACCTCTATTAATTCCCTCAAGCCCGATGGTCGGCCCGGCAGCACGCGCATTTCAGCCGCCGGCACGCTTCAATCCAGCCACTTTTAGAGGTGCCCAACTGAGGGATGGCTTCCATCCAAACGAGCATGCCATTCCGGCACGACAAGAGCGCTCTCAGGTTTCTTGCCCTCTTTGCGTCTTTACTCCAACGTTTACGAACGAAAGCCGCGATCGCGATCGCAGTGCATTTCTATACTGCTGCGCTCCCGCCCGCAATAATCCGCGTTCGGTATGGAAGTGGAGGCAATCGGCACCTTACTTGCCCCACCCTTCCTACGTGTGATATCAACCAAGTGTTAGCTGCGAACTTGAGAACTCCGTGATTTACGGGAAGATAGCAGTCGCGCTCGACGGCATTTTCGCTTCCCGCGATCGCCAACCGTGAGACATTATCGTGCTTAGAACGTGAGATACCATCCATACAACTCATTTTAGGGGTGCGATAATCAAATCTCACTGGGTAGCTAGCGATTGCTTGCCAACTCACTTGTTTACCGAGATGTTACGGCTATTGTCAACTGCTACAGAGTGCGACTACGTGCAAGAGTCGGGGCAGCAGGCCGCGCGCACGGTCTGCAGACCAGTTCCAAGAAACCAGTTACACGAACTTGGTGGGGGGCGCAAATATGATGCTAAAACCGCTCGCAACGACCTGCAACCGCTTGGCTTGCACGCTGTCACGCCGGACGAAACGCTGGATTCTCATCGCAGTCGATAGCTGCCTCTTCTTCCTGGCAATCTATTCGGCGCTCGGACTGCGCTTCGAGGCATTCCTCCCGCAAGAGCAGTTGCAGAAATACCTGCCAACGATTGCACTGCTGATCCCCGTCAAGCTCGGCATGTTTTACCTCATGGGCATGTACCGCCCAGTTCTGCGCTATGCCGGTTTAGATTTCCTCCACACCACACTCCGCGCGATCGCCCTTAGCTCTGGCTTAGTGGTGTTCTTGAGTTTTTTCTTCCGGTTCGGTCAGCTGCCGCGCTCGGTTCTGATTAACGACGCATTGCTGACGCTGCTGTTTGTGATTGGAGTAAGGCTGTCAGCCCGCTGGCTGCTCTACCATCCCAAGTCTCCGGTTTCGCCTGGCGCGCGGGCGCGCAGCGTTATCGTCTATGGTGCGGGCAGTGCGGGATCTCAGCTCGCTCGAGCGCTCACGCAAACCGATACTTACTGCGTTGTTGCCTTTGTGGATGACGACCCACAACTGCATCACCAGCAAGTCTGCGGTGCAACAGTATATACACCCCAACAATTACCCGTTCTGATCGCGCGCTACTCCATCAAAACCGTATTGCTGGCGATGCCATCAGTTGATGGCGATGTTAAACGACGCATTATTCACGACCTGCGTCACCTACCTGTGAGTGTCAAAACCGTTCCGAGTATCGGGGAAATTGTCTCTGGAGGTGTCTCTATCGGTCAGATTCGCGAAATCGATATTTCCGATCTCCTCGGACGCGAGGAGGTTGCACCTTTTCCCAATCTGCTGCGCTTAGATATTACCGAGAAAAGCGTCCTCGTCACGGGAGCAGGCGGTTCGATCGGCTCCGAGCTGTGCCGCCAGATTGCCAGCCAGCAGCCGCGCCTCCTCGTGCTCTTCGAACTCAACGAACTGGCACTTTACACCATCGATATGGAGCTGTCTGAAGCGTTTCCCGACCTGCAACGCATTGCTTGTCTCGGCTCAGTGACCGATGGCGTGCTGCTGCGCGAGGTAGTCGTCAAGTACGGTGTCGAAACGATTTATCACGCTGCAGCGTATAAGCACGTCCCGCTCGTCGAGCTCAATCCCACTCAGGGAGTTTTGAATAACGTGTGGGGGACCTTCATTGCTGCTCGCACTGCCAAAGAATGCGGCGTGGATAGCTTCGTATTGATTTCCACCGACAAAGCCGTACGTCCGACCAGCATTATGGGTACGACGAAGCGTGTTGCTGAGTTGATTTTGCAAGCCTTCGCTGCCCAAGATGATGGCTCGACGCGCTTCGTGATGGTTCGCTTCGGCAACGTGCTCAATAGCAATGGGTCAGTCGTACCTCGCTTCCGCAAGCAGATTGCCGAGGGTAGAGCGATCACGATTACCCATCCGGAAATCACGCGCTATTTCATGTCAATTCCCGAGGCCGCGCGTCTGGTCGTGCAAGCTGGGGCACTCGGTCGGGGCGGCGAGGTGTTTTTGCTCGACATGGGCGAGCCCGTGAAAATCTTCGACCTTGCCGTTCAGATGATCGAGCTCAGCGGATTGGAACCTGGCAAAGACATTGATATCGAGATTGTCGGCTTGCGGCCGGGCGAGAAGCTTTACGAAGAGCTGCTGATCGAGCACGATAACGCCATACGAACCCAACATCCAAAAATCTACGCAGCCAGAGAAGCCATGCTGCCCTGGACCGAACTCGAACCGCAGTTGATGGCATTAGTCGCCGCCGCACGGCAAGGCAATCGCGTCCGAGCTCTGGAACTTTTGCAGGAGCTCGTGCCGGAGTACGGCGGGTGCGATGTGCCCGTCCGCGAAACCGTACCGCCGGCGGTCGGCTCGGCCACCTAGGGAGGGTCGCAAGCGGCTGCGAGCGCACGGGCGATGCGCTCGACGATCGCGCTCGTGGAGGTCGGCACTTCAATGGCAACGAGTTCGATGCGACCGCCACCAGCGCGCACGGTCGCAGCTTCGGGCAGGCGGTCGACGGTATAGTCGCCGCCTTTGACGTATATGTCCGGCGCTAGGGCAGAAATCGCATTGCTGGCAGTGGGTTCTGAGAAAATCGTCGCGGCATCGACGCAGCCGAGTGCGGCAATCATTTCGGCACGCTGGGCCTCGGGGACGATCGGTCGCGCCGGCCGTCCGGGCTGTGGCGGCTTGAGGCGGGCAACCGAGCGATCGCTGTTAACGCCGACAACCAGAGTTTTACCGAAGGCTTTTGCTGCCTGCAAGTAGCGTACGTGCCCCACGTGTAGCAAGTCAAAGCAGCCGTTGGTGAAGACGAGCGGCCGCCATTGTTCTGGGTGCGCGCGAATCAGGTTTTGTAGTTCCAAAAGTGAATAGATGCCGTTAGCAGCCACTGCACGCTAGGGATAGACACATCGCTCCCACTTTAGCCCCAACCGTTGTCAGCGATCGCTCTGCTGAGCTGAAACTCCCATGCCGCTCGCCCAATCGGATCCGTGCGGAGTGCTTGTTCCAAACCAACATCTGCCATAATCTTGTCGTGAGGAGTTTAATAGGGCTGAAAAGTCTGCTTTAAGCTGATTTGTGTCAATTCGACTAAAGCAGTTTCATCGAAGAAATTAGACTCCATAAAATCTAGTACAAATGTAAGGAGAGCGCGACATGCAACGCTGGATGGTGGGAGCTATAGCACTGTGCTGGTTGACCCTCGGCTGGATAATGCCACTTAATGCTGGCGAAATGCGCAGGGCGTTACCAACCGATTTTGAAAAGCTCAAAGCAATTGTGACCTGCATTCGCTGCGACCTTCAGGGTTTCGAGCTCAACGGAGCCGACCTGTTCGATGCCAACCTCACCGATAGCTATCTGGCTGAAGCGAAACTGAACAATGCAAACTTGGGCGAGGCAATTCTGGATCGCGTTAGCCTGCGCCGGGCATCGCTGAAGAAGGCATCGCTGAGGTTTGCCAGTTTGGCAGGAGCCGATCTGCGGCAAGCCAACCTGGGGGCTGCCGATTTGGTTAGTGCAGATTTCGAAGGGGGGCTGCTCGATCGGGCTCGGCTTGTCGATGCCAATCTTAACGGAGCCAACCTGCACGGAGCGAGTCTCATTGATACGGTCTTCAAGCAGGCTTCGCTACGCGATGCGGACTTGTCGGCCGTGGAGGCAACACTGGCCAACTTCCAGGGAGCAGACTTGAATGGCGCGCGTCTGATCGGCGCTGACTTGAGTGGTGCGAATTTAACGGGTGTTGTTGCTGCCGAGGCCGTTCTCGACGAAGCTGACCTCACCGACACCGATTTGACTGATGCCAACTTCGCAAACGCCAACTTCATCAACGTGTACCTTATGGGTGCGAAATTTTGCCACACGACCTTACCCGACGGGCAGGAAGTCAACCGAGACTGCCCTCAGGACAAGCCTGTTGCATCTTTACTCAATGTTGGTCCTGCATAGTAAGGGTCTCGCAGATGCGGATCCCGAACGGTAGCGATGCTTCTAACCCAGCCTTAGCATCACTCATCGGGGCTACCCTGCAAAACCATTGCAAAGATGCCAAGACCGATGCTTGAATCCTGGTGTTGATGGTGGTCTGGTGGCGATCGCTCGCGACTTCCTGGAGGGGGCGGCTGGAATTATCCGGCCGCTTAGCTGACGTTGCCACGAAAGTTTGCGATTTCGAGCGGGCGTTTGTAAAGACATTGAGTTACAGTGTCCTCACTTGCTGACATGATTCGTCATAGCTTCTGATGTTAAGCCGCCTCCACCGTGCAGCCAACGCGCGCGACTTCCTGGTGACTGCTGAAATCTGCCCTCCAAAGGGAGGAGATCCGCAGCGTATGTTGAAGATGGCGGCGGCTTTGCGGAGTCGGGTTCACGCCGTCAATGTCACCGATGGCAGTCGGGCCGTGATGCGCATGTCGTCGCTGGCTGCGTCGGTGCTACTGCTTCAGAACGGGATCGAGCCTGTGTGTCAGCTTGCCTGCCGCGATCGCAACGCGATCGCCTTGCAGGCCGATCTGCTCGGCGCGCACGCGCTCGGCATTCGCAATGTGCTAGCCCTGACTGGAGACCCGGTAAAGGCTGGCGATCATCCCAATGCCAAGAGCGTCTTCGAGTTAGAGTCGGTCCGGCTGCTAAAGGCGATCGGCAAACTCAATCGCGGTTACGACGCAAATGATAAGGCATTACCGGATGGCGCCCTCGATTTGTTCGTCGGTGCAGCAGTCCACCCCCAAATCAAAAGTTGGTCGAGCCTGCAGCAGCGCTTCGAGCGCAAAGTTGCAGCTGGAGCGCAGTTTTTTCAAAGCCAGCTCATCGTTGATTTCGATCGCTTCGACAAATTCGTAACGCAGATTGCTGCACCCTGCAACCGCCCCGTACTGGCGGGTATTTTTCTGCTCAAATCTGCTAAAAATGCGCGTTTTATCAATAAAAACCTGCCGGGCGTGGCAATTCCCGAAGACACGATCTCGCGGTTAGAAAGGGCCAAACACCCCCTTCAGGAGGGTTTGGACATTGCTGCCGAGCAGGTTCGAGCGGCGCGCGATATCTGTCAAGGCGTTCATTTAATGGCAGTCAAGCGCGAGGAACTCATCCCAGAAATTCTGGACCGCGCGGGCATCGAAAGGCTTTAATCTCGATACCGTCCGATCGGTATTGCGCGCAAGCTCTGGCTAGATCTGCAGGTCTGCGGCGGTATTCGCATAGAGCGGGTCCCGATAGCCCTATCTAGTAGTTCGCGTTTGCGTTCGAGTGCCACCAAGAATGTTGAGAGCACGAGTAGCTCTAAATCGCCAGCAAAGCGATCGCGATGCCGAGAGTCAGTCCGACGAGAACCTGAACGGGCGTGTGACCGAGGAGTTCTTTGAGGCGTGCTTCGTCAAAGTGTTTGTGTTCGCTGAACAGCTCGTCGATAATGCGGTTCAGCACGCGCGCTTGCTTGCCCGCGGCTTGGCGGACGCCTGCAGCATCGTACATGACGATGACTGCAAACAGGCACGCGATCGCGAACTCGGAGCTCGCCCAGCCAACAGTAATGCCGACACCGGTTGCCAAGGATGCCACGAGTGCTGAATGGGCGCTCGGCATCCCGCCGGTCGTAAACAGATTTTTGACGTCAAACTTGCGGTTGCGTGCGAGTTCGATCGGGATCTTCAGTACCTGCGCAAGCAGGCAAGCCCCAACGGCCACGATCAGCACGCGGTTGTGGATTACATCGGCAATATCCTGCACGGTCGCCCCCCTCGCCTAGTTCCGGCGCGTGACGATCGCGCGCGCGATTCCCTGTAGCGGTAAGGCCCGCTCGCCGAATGCAGCTAGGTCTTCGATCGCAGCCTCGCTCAGATCGCGAGCGCGCTCGCGCGAGGCCTCCAATCCCCAGAGACTCGGATAAGTAGCCTTATCGGCCCGCAAGTCTTTGCCAGCCGTTTTTCCCAGTTCTTCTCGGGTTGACGTGATGTCGAGGATGTCGTCGACAATCTGAAAGGCCAGCCCAACTCGTTGGGCATAGCGCGTCAAGCACGCCAAGTCGGCCTCGCTCGCGCCTGCGAGAGTTGCACCGCAGGTGACACTCGATTCTAAAAGTGCTCCGGTCTTGTGGGTGTGGATGAAATTGAGCGTTTCCACCGTTACGTTGGGATCGCCCTCGCAGGCCAGATCCACCACCTGACCCCCGACAAGGCCGGCAGCACTGGCCGCGCGACCGAGGCGCGCGATGACTCGCAAAATACGCTCGGGCGGGACGCCACGAGTTTCCTCGACAATATGCTCAAAGGCATAGGCTAGCAAGCCGTCGCCTGCCAGAATCGCGATGTCGTCGCCGTAAATCTTGTGGTTGGTTAGCTTGCCGCGTCGGTAGTCGTCGTTGTCCATGGAAGGGAGATCGTCGTGGATCAACGACATAGTATGCACCATCTCCAACCCACAGGCCGTGGGCATAGCCAACTCGCTTGTCCCGCCCAACAACTCGCAAGTGGCCAGGCACAAGATCGGGCGCAAGCGTTTACCGCCTGCAAGTAGCGAGTAGCGCATCGACTCGTAGATCGTCAGCGGCTCGGAGACAGGCAAGGCGCAGTCCAGCGCTGCTTCCACGAGCTGCTTGCGTTCTTTGAGATACGCGTTGAGGTCGAAGGATACGGCGTCTTGCTGGGGCGCAGGTCGTCCGTCGGCCATCACCATATTGTCTGTCCGGAAACCATCACCAAGATTCTACAAGGCTGCGTGCGCTTCTGAGCGACGTCGCTCCCAGCTTGTAACCCAGCTTGTAATAGTATTCTCCAGCAGTAGGGCAACGGTCATCGGTCCAACGCCGCCGGGGACGGGCGCGATCGCGCTGGCAACCCTGGAAACGCCGTCGAAGTCTACATCGCCGGTCAAGTGATGGCTGCCATCGGGGTTCGTGACACGCACGATGCCTACATCTACAACAACGGCACCAGGCTTGACCAACTCCGGCCCGATCAGCCCGGCCTTGCCGACGGCTGGGACGAGAATATCGGCTTTCCGGGCAAGATCGCAGAGGTCAGATGCAGACGTGTGCGAATGAGCGATCGCGACACTGGCGTTCGCCTCCAGCAGCATCAGGGCCATGGGTTTACCGACGAGAATGCTACGACCGACGACCAGCGCGCGTTTGCCGGCCGGATCGATATCGTATTCGGCGAGCAGGCGCATGACCCCGGCAGGTGTGCAACTGCGGAGTCCCGGCTCGGAACGAACGAGCCGACCGAGGTTGACCGGGTGCAATCCGTCGGCATCCTTCTCGGGACGGATGCGATAGAGCAACGCCGTGGCGTCGAGATGAGATGGCAGAGGAAGTTGTAGGAGGATGCCGTCGACGCAATCATCGGCATTGAGCAAGTCGATCGCTACTTCGAGTTCCGTCTGGGTAACGGTAACGGGGAAATGCTGCCCGAAGGACGCGATACCGACTTTAGAGGAGGCCCGTTCCTTGTTTCGAACATAAACAGCACTGGCTGGGTTTTCGCCGACCATCAATACGGCAAGTCCGGGCGGGCGGCCGATTTTGGGTTCAAGGGTGGCGATGCGTTTTTTGTACTCGTTTTGTAGAGAACGAGCTAGGGCTTTCCCATCGAGTAAGCGAGCAGCAATGTCGGTCACGGGTCGGTTTGATTAAGCTGTTTCGCCTAGTGTGCCAAATCGCGCACTAAAGCGATCGCCTTTGTCGAGCTGGGGCGGGCTTGAGGAACGGGTCCCAGTCACCCCGCGCTTCACGCCCCACAGTACCGCGACAGACGCAAACACTATAGA